>JBLWTS010000148.1:0-5067 GCA_048270045.1 Aequorivita sp. | reverse complement strand
ACCACTTGGACGGGCGGCTATTTTGCTGCCATCCTCAGTGTAATAAATTAAAACGTTTGATTTGGGAAGATTTAACGATGAAGTTTTTCCAGAAACGCAGTTTGTAGTTTCATCCTTTAAAATATCGTCAATTCTCACAACCTTGCTTCCAGCAATTTCCTTAAATGGATTTTCTCGAAGGGACTTCATCATTTTCGAGATTTCCTCTGCGCCTTTTTTTCCTTTTTTTGTAAGTGAAATCAAATGCTCACGGTAATTTCCAAATTGATTGTAAACTTCATTCAGATATTGAAACATACTACTGCCTTCAGCCTTTTTCTGAGCTGCAATTTCGCAAGCGAGTAGGGTAGCGGTAACGGCATCCTTATCGCGTACAAAGTCGCCAACCAAATATCCGAAGCTTTCTTCGCCACCGCCGATGAATTCTAGCTCGGGATGGTCTTTTATCATTTTAGCAATCCATTTAAAACCAGTGAGACCTTCCAAATATTTTACGTTGAAATATTCCGCGATTTTTTCAACCATCGGAGTTGATACAATTGTGGAAGCCACAAACTGTTTCCCATTCAATTTGCCTGCTTTTTTCCATTGTTCCAAAAGGAAATGCGTCATCAAAACCATAGTCTGGTTTCCGTTGAGCAGCTTCATTTCTCCCTTGTCATCCCTTACAGCAACTCCCAAACGGTCGCAGTCAGGATCGGTGCCAATTACGATATCCGAATTTTCTTTATCAGCAAGTTCCAATGCCATTTTTAAAGCGGCAGGTTCCTCTGGATTGGGAGATTTCACGGTTGGAAAATCGCCATTGGGTTCCGCTTGTTCCTTAACGATAGCAACATTGGTATAACCCGCTTGTTCCAAAACCTTTGGAATCATAGTAATGGAAGTTCCGTGAAGGGAAGTAAAAGCGATTTTAAGATTTTCCTTCGCTTCCTTTGAAGTTCCGAAAGTCCCATTTTTGATAGATGCTTTAGCAAATGCTTTGTCAACTTCTGAATCTATGAATTCAATCAGGGCTTCATTGGCTTCAAATTTAACATTTTCGTATTTCAGCGAATTTATTTCAGCGATAATTTCATTGTCCTGAGGTGGGACAAGTTGTCCACCGTCATCCCAATATACCTTATAGCCATTGTATTCAGGCGGATTATGTGATGCCGTTAATACAATCCCTGCTTGGCACTCCAAATGTTTTACAGCGAAGGAAAGCTCGGGTGTGGGGCGCAATTCCGAGAAGAGAAATACTTTTATTCCGTTGGCGGAAAAAACATCTGCTACTAATTTTGCAAACTCTTTACTATTGTGTCGGCAATCAAACGCAATAGCCACCTTTATTTGTTGCCCAGGAAATTGTTTATTCAAATAGTTGGAAAGACCTTGGGTATTCTTGCCTAAAGTGTATTTGTTGATTCGGTTATCGCCCGCTCCCATTATTCCGCGCATTCCACCAGTTCCGAACTCAAGATTTTTATAAAAGCTATCTTCCAATTTTTCAGGATCGTGAGCTATCATCTCCTTAATTTCGTGTTGTGTATTTTTGTCAAAAAAAAGGGTAAGCCATTGGTTTACACGCGCTAACGTTTTCGGATTTACGTAAATCATTTACAATTATTTATAAGAGTGCAAAAATAAGGATTTATAAGGTGCTTTTGGAAGTTTTTGAAAATTCTATTATGTCAAAAGTGTTTGGATGATTGAAAACTTTACGCTAAAGTTGGTTTGGGGATAAGAAAAATACCATTACCAATTTTGTAATTCTATGTTTGGTCTTTAATGATGTAGTTTCGGGAGTCCTTTTTGTTCCGCAATATTAATTCTCCCAAAAATCCCGCTAGAAAAAGTTGTGTCCCTAAAATCATTGCTGTTAGGGCTATGAAAAATTGAGGTCGCTCCGTGATAAGTCTTCCGTGCGGGTTCAAGAATAATTTGTCGATTCCTAAATATAGAGTCAATAAAAATCCGATGACGAGCATAGCTGCTCCCCAAGCCCCAAAAAGGTGCATTGGGCGTTTTCCAAAACGGGATAAAAACCAAATAGTTATCAAATCTAAAAAACCTCGAATAAACCTTTCTCCACCAAATTTGGTGGTTCCGTATTTTCGGGCTTGATGATGGACTATTTTTTCAGAAATCCTGGTAAAACCAGCATTTTTAGCCAAAACCGGAATATAACGATGCATCTCACCAGTTACTTCAATGGCTTTCACTACGTTTTTATTATAGGCTTTTAAGCCACAATTAAAGTCGTGCAATTTTACTCCCGACGTTTTTCTCGCTGCGTAATTAAAAAGTTTTGAAGGTAAATTTTTACTGAGAATGGAATCGTGTCGTTTCTTTTTCCACCCTGAAACAAGATGGAATCCTTCATCGGTAATCATTCTGTACATTTCTGGAATTTCCTCTGGATTGTCTTGCAAGTCTGCATCCATAGTAATGATGACATCCCCTTCCGCCATAGCAAAACCTGCGTGCAGGGCTTGGGATTTTCCATAATTTTTTTGAAAACGAATTCCTTTTACCTCTTTGTACTTTCTAGAAAGTGATTCAATAATATTCCATGAGCCATCAGTGCTTCCGTCATCAATAAAGATGAGCTCATATAAAAAACTATTGGATTGCATAACGGAAGCAATCCAATGGTATAATTCATTAAGCGATTCTTCTTCGTTGAGAAGAGGGATGACGATGGAAATGTTCATTTAACTGAAACTCTAGATATGCATTGGTCTTTCTCTTTTAAAAATCAATCCAGAAATCAATCCATATAAGAAACCAAATACAGCACTTAATAATATGTATATGGCAGACGAAAATATTGGATTGGAAAATTGCTTGACAAATCCAAGTGCCATTTCGGCCTGTTCGTCGGTCATATTTGGATTTTCAGCAAACATTTTTTCTCTAGCAACTTCAATTAGTTGCTCCGAAATACCTGGCTCAATTAAGTAAAAGAATATCAGATTGTAGATTCCATAAACAACTCCGCTAACCACGGCTACTGCAACTCCCACTTTTAAAGCTTGAACTAAAGTTAAAAAACCACGATTTTTCTTTCGGTAATCAAGGACAGAGTATCCAATAAAAAAGGGAAAGAATAAATAAAAAATGTAAATCGGCCATTGTTCGCCTGATAAAAGCATTCCCGATACATACATTAGGACCGCAATTATCGTAATAACTAATCCTAGAACGGCTCCATAAGGAACAGAAAATTTTGAAGTGGAGTAATCGTTTTCCATTTTATAAGTTTTGCTTGTTAGTAAACAAAGATAACAAAACGTTACATTTGTTCACGATTCTATATTGATTTAAAAAAGTACACATTTTTGTTGTTGATTTGCAATTATTGATTAAATTTGCAAACTCAATTCCGAAAAGGATCGGAATAGTTTATTTTAAAAAATTTAGAGTAATGAAGAAAGGTATCCACCCAGAAAATTATAGATTAGTTGCTTTTAAGGATATGAGTAACGATGAGGTTTTCCTTACAAAATCAACTGCAGATACAAGAGAAACTATCGAGGTAGAAGGTGTTGAGTATCCTTTAGTAAAAATGGAGATTTCACGTACTTCTCATCCTTTTTATACTGGAAAAGCCAAACTTGTTGATACAGCAGGACGTATTGACAAATTCAAAAGCAAATACGACAAGTTTAAAAAACCTGCAAAAGCAGAAGCTAAAACTGAGGAATAAGCCTCAGGCAAGCAAAATATTCAAAGCCTTCGAGAAATCGAAGGCTTTTTGATTTTAGATTATTGATTGCCGATTGTAGATTTTTCAGTAATATTGAAATTTAAATCGATCCCGAAAGCTATCGGGAGAAACTGTCACCCTGAGCGCAGTCTAAGGGTTAAACTTGAAATTCATAACTAAAAAATGAACTACATACTCTTTGACGGCAACGTCCGTAACCAATTGCTTCCATTTACATTTACCCGACCTGTCGCTGATATTCGAGTTGGAATTCTAACAATCCGCGAAAAGTGGGAATTTCTTTTGGGCTTTACAACTTCTAGTGTTACAGAAGATTATTTAACTGACAAGTATCCGTTTGTGGAACTTGAAAGAAATGTTCTGATAAATGCATCATTTCTACCTTCAGAGAATTTAGCGAATATTATCAAAGGATTGGAAGAGAACCAAGCGGTTTTTTATGAAGATGAACCCATTGCTTTTTTCACAACCGAAGGACAGGATGTGGATTTCGATACCTTCGATATAATTCAATATGCTTATGACGATGTTTTGCGAATTGAGCACACTTGGGATATATTTTCAATGAATGGCGAGGCGATAAAGCGTGATTTTAAAATAATTACTAAAGGACGAGAATCACAGCCTATTCCAGAAGGCATTATGACGAAAAACTCTGAAAATATATTTATTGAAGAAGGGGCAAAGCTTGAATTTTGTAGTTTAAATGCATCCGAAGGTCCTATTTATATAGGGAAGGATGCCGAAATTATGGATGGTTCATTGGTTCGGGGTCCTTTTGCACTTTGTGAGCATGCTACCTTGAAAATGGGAGCGAAGATATATTCCAATACGACTATTGGTCCGCATTGTAAAGTAGGTGGAGAAGTAAATAATTCGGTTATTTTCGGATATTCAAACAAAGGACACGATGGTTTTTTGGGGAATTCGGTTTTAGGCGAATGGTGCAACTTGGGTGCCGATACTAATAATTCCAATTTAAAAAATAATTATGCCGAAGTCCGCCTTTGGGATTATGAAACCAAAAATTTTGCAAAAACGGGTCTTCAGTTTTGTGGCTTGATGATGGGAGACCACAGTAAGTGCGGGATTAACACTATGTTCAATACAGGAACTGTAGTTGGAGTTAGCTCAAATATTTTTGGAAGCGGTTTTCCTAGAAATTTTATTCCTAGCTTTAGTTGGGGCGGAAGTGGAGGCTTTACTACTTACAAAACCAGCAAGGCCTTTGAAGTTGCAAAAATTGTAATGAGCCGAAGAAATATCGAGTTTTCGGAAATGGATGCCAAAATATTAGAACATGTTTTTGAAGAAACTTCGGTGTGGAGAAAGGATTGATGTTCTCGTAAAGC
>JBLWTS010000147.1:0-5071 GCA_048270045.1 Aequorivita sp. | reverse complement strand
GAAGTTGTCCACAGCAAAGACGGAAGGATTACCGCCTTGTTGGGAGCCTCGCCGGGAGCTTCAACGGCAGTGCATATTATGCTTCAGTTGTTGCAATTTGCATTTCCTGAAAAAGCGACCGCAGAATTGTGGCAACAGAAACTCTCTGAAATGGTCCCTTTTCGAAACAAAAAAATCGAAACCCATGAAGAAGAGTTTCAGAAAATTAGACTGGAATGTTCTGAAAAACTTCAAATAAATCTCCCATCTTCGACAAATAACAAATAACAAACTAGGCCTCCATAAGAGGGTATTAAATACCAAGCACCAAATAACAAATAACCCAATAATCAATAAACACGAATCCCTAATTAAAGGTGGCTGAGTGAATTTGAATAAGGCTAAAGCCGTTTCATCTTTGTACCGAAGCCCAAACAATAAACCGTAACTTTTAAAACCCCATTCCTGCAAAAATTAGTATTTTTGTCGCTTGTAAAATTTTCTGAAAGAAATACTATGAGCGAATCTATAGAGAGAATAAAATGTTTAATTATAGGCTCGGGTCCTGCTGGTTATACTGCGGCTATTTATGCGGCACGAGCTGACCTTAAACCTGTTTTGTATACAGGCATGGAGCCAGGCGGCCAACTTACCACTACCACTGAAGTTGATAACTTCCCCGGCTATCCTGAAGGAATTGATGGGCCTACAATGATGGTGCAATTGCAACAACAAGCCGAACGTTTTGGCACTCAAGTCCGTATAGGAATGGTTACCGAAGTAGAATTGAGCGATAAAGTGGGCGGAATTCATAAGATTACAGTAGATAATTCTACCAAATTGGAAGCGGAAACGGTTATTATTGCTACAGGAGCTACGGCTAAATATTTGGGCTTGCCAAGCGAGCAAAAGCTTCGTGGAGGCGGAGTATCTGCCTGTGCGGTATGTGATGGCTTTTTCTATAAAGGTCAGGAAGTTGCCATTGTAGGAGCAGGAGACACCGCAGCAGAAGAAGCAACCTATCTCTCTAACCTTTGTAGTAAAGTTACGATGTTGGTGCGTAAAGATTTTATGAGAGCCTCCAAAGCGATGCAACACAGGGTAAATAACACTAAAAACTTGGAAGTTCTATACAATACGGAAGTTGAAGAGGTTAAAGGAGACCATGTAGTAGAAGGCCTAAAAATGATCAATAACCAAACTGGCGAAAAGAGTGAAATCAAAATTACTGGACTGTTTATAGCCATCGGCCACACGCCGAACACCCAAATTTTTAAAGGCCAATTGGATATGGACGATACAGGATACATAATCACAAAGGGAAAATCGACAAAAACCAATAAACCCGGTGTGTTTGCCAGCGGTGATGTCCAAGATAATGAATATCGCCAAGCAGTAACGGCTGCCGGTACAGGCTGTATGGCGGCATTGGATGCTGAGCGGTATTTAGCTACATTAGAAACCGAAGAATAATCAAATTGAAAAAATATCATAAAAGAATCGGCTCAGAAAAAAGTCGATTTTTGTTTTTAACGGTGTAGCGCAATAATTAGAGCAGAGTAAAACAAGTTGTTATTTATTTAATAGTACTTAAAATACTTATAAAGAATATCTTGTGTTTTTATTCTCATGCACTTTCGAAAAAATTCATTGGAGTGAGATAATTTTAGTCAGGAAAAAACCTAAGCCCTTAAAGGTTTTTTCCTGTATTTTATAAAAATTTGACCTATTACATTTGAGGTTAAAATTAATATCTATATATTGGGCGTCAACTAAGAGATTGCTATGGAAGAAAAGATTAAATACGAAATGGAATTTCCCATTCAGGTATCGCCCTCATTGTTATACCAATATATTTCCACTCCTTCTGGACTGTCAGAATGGTATGCGGATAATGTGAACTCCAGAGATGAATATTTTTCATTTATCTGGGCCGAGAGTGAAGAAAAAGCCAAGCTTTTGAGCAAAAAAAGTCCGGAGCGAATTAAGTTTCGATGGATGGAGGATGAAGACGAGGATTTTTATTTCGAACTTCGGATTCAGGTTGATGAAATTACAAAGGACGTATCCCTAATTGTAACTGATTTTGCCGAAGAGGACGAAGTGGATGAAGGAAAAATGCTTTGGGAAAATATGGTTTCAAACTTAAAGCAAGTCTTGGGCTCCGCTTAAGTTTGCATAAAAAATATAGTAACTTTGCACCGCCCCAATAAAGGGCGGTTTTTTTATGGTTAATCTCAACGGAACAATACTCGAGGATTCTGCCTCTATCCTCACTCTGAACAATAGAGCTCTCAACTATGGAGACGCCGTTTTTGAAACACTAAGATATTCTGGCGAAAAGATTTTTTTCTGGGAAGACCATTATTTCCGACTAATGGCCTCCATGCGAATCCTCCGAATGGAAATTCCTATGAACTTCACAATGGAATTCTTGGAGTCGGAAATTCTAAAGATGCTTGAAGCGTCAGAAGAACAAAAGTCGTCCCTCCGAATAAAAATCTTGGTTTGGAGAAAGTCGGGTGGTAAATACACTCCAAAGACAAGAGATGTAGATTATGCAATTTCTTATGAAAATTTGGCGGATTCTTTTTATTCAATAAAGAATTCCAATTGTGAGGTGGAACTTTTTAAAGACCATTTCGTTTCTTCCGGTTTGCTCTCTACGCTGAAATCAAATAATAGACTTATCAATATCTTGGGAAGCATTTTCGCAGAGGAGAACGGCTATGATAATTGTTTGCTTTTGAACGAAAAAAAGAACGTCGTTGAAGCCCTTCAGGGAAATATATTTTTAGTGGTTGCAAAAACTATTAAAACCCCTCCGCTATCAGATGGATGCCTAAATGGGATTATGCGGAAACAGTTGATAGCAATTATAAAAACGATGCCGGAATTTACATTCATTGAAGATTCAATTTCTCCTTTTGAATTGCAAAAAGCTGATGAAATCTTCATCACGAATGTTATTGCGGGTATAATCCCCATCACAAAATATCGTAAAAAAGAATTTGGCAATGATTTTTCTAGATCACTACTTCCGAAGTTAAACCTGAAGGCGTCAATGAGTTAATTGAGAGAGGGATTCTCTGGAGCGTTCGACCATAATAAATAATCTCCCCCAAACTCCCTCATCTTCTCTTTCCAAAAATTGACATCAGTTTTACCAATAATGCTGTTTTGGTAATTGTTAGGAGCTACCACCCAACTGCTAATCTCAAGTTCTTGTTCGAGTTGGTTGCTCTCCCATCCTGAATATCCCAGAAAGAATCGAATCTGATCTTTTTTTAATTTGTCTTCTTTCAATAAATCAAGGATTGCGCTGAAATCGCCTCCCCAATAAATCCCATTTGAAATTTCAATGCTATTGGGAATAATTTCTGGGACACAGTGAATAAAGTACAGATTGTCCTGCTCTACAGGTCCGCCGTTGAATACAGGAAGATTGGAACTGATTTCAGGAACGAAATCTTTAAGTTTGTAGGGTAGCGGTTTGTTTAAAATAAAACCAACGGAACCATTTTGATTGTATTCCGCTAAAAGAACCACCGAGCGATTAAAAGAAACATCGCCTATAATGGAGGGTTCGGCAACTAATAAAAATCCTTTTGCGGGGTTTAATATGGTCATATTCTATTTTTGGTAAAATAAATCTAAGAAATAAATTTTAAATTGCCAAAAATTAAATCAATTGATATTTAAAATGACTTAAATTACATGAAATCGTGAAGGAAGTATCGGTAACTCAAAATATTCTAAATAAAAAATCCCTCTTTTTGCGAAGAAGGATTTTTTCGGCTGTAAAATAATGTTTCCAATTAGTTAACGCTGCCTTGTAAGTCTGATCCCGCTTTAAATTTAACCACGTTTTTAGCGGCAATTTTAATGGTTTTCCCAGTTTGTGGGTTTCTTCCTTCACGAGCAGCTCTTTTTGACACGGACCAAGATCCGAAGCCTACTAGAGAAACTCTATTTCCATTCTTTAAGGATTTTTCTACGTTGCCCAAGAAAGATTCTAACGCTTTCTTAGCAGCAGCTTTGGTAATTCCGGCATCAGCTGCCATTGCATCGATTAAATCTGATTTGTTCATAATTTTTTTAAGTTAAATTGTTGGTTAAACTTCGATTAATTGCTCTACAAATTTATAAGGATTATCGGTTCATGCAAGAAAGGACGCGCTAAATCGAAGATTTTGTTAATAACTTAGGTCATTTGTTAATAAACCTGGTCGAGTTGAGCGCATTTTTGCCAAAATCAATGCTGACAAGGGTTTACGATAGCTTCGCTTCTTCCCCAAAAGTATATCCATTCAAAAGGGAAAAAATGTCCATTTTTCGTTTTCCAGGCAACTGGATTTCCTCAATAACGATGAACCCATCCAAACAAGCTACTTTAGCCTCCTTTTTTGAAATTTGAAGAGAGCCTTGAGTGAAATTATGTTTACTCTTTTCAAAATGGGCTTTGTATATTTTTGTCTTCAGTAATTTTGTATTGTTTTCTAGAATAGTCCAAGCAACAGGATAAGGGGAGAGACCTCTGATAAATGCATCTATTTCCTTTCCAGGCTTTGTCCAATCTACCCGAGTGTTTTCTGGGTTTAGCTTGGGAGCTTCTCTTAAATCCTCATCTTTAGCCTGTGATTTGGGATCTGCATTTCCGTTTTCTATTAATTCCAAAGTTTCCAAAACAAGCTCGCTGCCCACAACCATCAATTTGTCATGAAGGCTTCCAGCGGTCTCGTTGCTTTCAATAGTAACCTCTCTATTTGCGATTATTGAACCTGTATCTATCTGCTCATCGATAAAAAATGTAGTTACTCCTGTTTTTTCTTCCCTGTTAATGATTGCCCAATTTATTGGAGCAGCACCTCTATAATGGGGAAGGAGGGAAGCGTGGAGATTGAAAGTTCCGTATTTAGGCATTTGCCATACTGCCTTGGGGAAGATCCTAAAAGCTACAACCACTTGAAGGTTGGCGTCCAAAGCCCTTAATTCATCCTAGAAAACGGGATCCTTTAAATTTATTGGGTTCAGCATCTTGAGGGTTTAGGAAAATGCTCTCTACCATTCCTAGCACGCCAATTATGTTCGT
>JBLWTS010000146.1:0-5162 GCA_048270045.1 Aequorivita sp. | reverse complement strand
AAAATTTTATTTTCCCTTTGGTTGTAAGAGCTTCAAAATCTGGAGCAGTATCACCAATTCGAGGCATTGAAGTTCCTTGTTGTAATTCTAAATTTGTTTCCATAATTATATTTTAACTATTGTTTTTTATCTTTTATAAATTTAAGCAATTATTACTTTTTTAACCAATTACACAGGTTGCATAAATTATAATTGGCTATATTTTAACATCTCATGGCCACATATCTTTGGTGTTGCTCTACTTTGTAAAATATAGTGAACAAAAGGTGTCCATATTAACAAACCCGAATAGCATAGCCATTAGGGTAGTTGTATGTTGTACAAAAATAAAGATGAATAAAATTTTACCAAAGGCAGAAATCACTTCATTTGAAGGCCTTAATCCATTTTAAGTTCAATCTTTAAACTCTTCAATGGCCTTGCTTAAATCATAAATTGTAGCGTTTTTAAGTTCATTTTCTAAAATGCTACTACCTGCAGTACTCCGATAGCCACCAGCACAATGTACAACAACAGGTTTGTCGGTCGGAATTTGACTGGCGGTGTCACGCAACTCATTAAGAGGATGCTCAAGCGCATTTTCGAAAAACTTACATTCATTGATCTCACTTTTATTTCTAATGTCAACAATAGTGTAGTTTTCTGGATGTTTTTTAAAATCCTCTAGGTCCAATTGATCCGTTTTGACCAGGTTTTCATTGGAAAGCGTTATGACTTTTAGGACCTGTTTTTCGTAGCCTATTTTTGCTAAACGATTTAAAATCTTGTCCTTGTTTTCCTTTTTGTCAATAACCAAGGTGAATTTTTCATTAGGTGCAACAATGGATCCTACCCAAGTTTCAAATTTGTCGATTTCTGATTCGGCTTGAATATTAATACTGCCTTTTAAATGACCTTTTTTGAAGATCGCTTCATTTCTCATGTCAACAATAAGACCTGTGGCCGTCGTATTTTCAATAAAAGGAATTTTTTCAATATTAGGATTTAACCTATCTGCACCCACTTTATTGATGTCCACATTAAATCCGAAATAGGATGGAATAAAGGGTTGACCATCGAGTAGGGTACTCATGAATTGCTCCTTGGATTGGTCTTTAAACGCCCAATTGCCCATGCGTTCGTCACCCAAAGTACTACTGGCAGCTTCGCTCAAATTTTTTCCACACAGAGAACCTGCACCGTGTGCCGGATACACAATCGTATCATCAGGTAATTCATTGAATTTAGTTGTAACGGTTTCGTACATCATTTCCGCCAATTCTTCACGTTTAGCAGTCATGTTACCCACATTTTCTCGTAGATCTGGACGACCAACATCACCAATAAATAGTGTATCTCCTGTAAACATCACGGTTTTATCACCTTCTGTGGCAACTATCGTAATACTGTCTGGAGAGTGTCCAGGTGTATTGATGGCCTTCAAAGTAATTTTGCCTAAGGTGATGCTGTCACCGTCATCAAACGTTTGGTGAGGATAATCGGCACCCAACTTTTTGCTGTTGTAAATAGTAGCTCCTGTCTCGTTATGGATTTCAAGGTGCGAGCTCACAAAATCGGCATGAGGATGGGTCTGGATAATTGCCGTTATTTTTGCGTCATTGGCTCTTGCAAAATCATAATACTGTTGAGGATCGCGCTCTGGGGCTATAACCGCCATCTTACCTTCACTTACTATGGCATAAGAATAATGGGAAAGGGGTCCGTATTCAAATTGTTTGATATTCATAATGTTCAAATTTTTTTTAAATTTAAAAAGTTATATCAACTTTCTTTAATTATTGATTACTTATTGGATAATTTGCTGTGTCAGCTTTTTAAAACTGCAAAATTGAAAGTTTTGGGTTGTTTTGAATGGTGTAATATGATCTGAGGTGAGGCATTTTATTTTTATAAAGTGGGGTTCAAATACCGATGTCAATGCATTTTCGTCATATCGAGAAATATCCAGACCGCTACATTTGGTAGGTCCTAAGTTTGAAAAAGTTCCGATAATTAATCTGCCGCCTACAAATTTATTGACAATGGCTCTGTACTTTTTAATCTGATCTGTGGATGTCAGAAAATGAAAAGCAGCCCGATCGTGCCATAGGTCGTAAATTTCTGTAGGTTCAAATGAAGTCACATCGCTCACAATCCACTGTACCTTCTTGGCATTTATGCCCAAACGTTTCTTTGCTTTTTCAAGGGCTTTGGCAGAAATGTCTAACACGGTGATATTTTGATAACCTTTTTCAAGTAGAAAATCGACCAGTTTGCTATCACCGCCACCAATATCAATGATTTTAGCAGTTTTGGCAATCTGGGAATCCTCGATCAATTTCAAGGAAATCTCTGGTTTTTCTTGAGTCCAGCTAACTTCGCCTGGAGTTTTGTTCTCATACACAGATTCCCAATGCTCTTTGGTATTCATTGTCATATATTTATAATTGGGCCAATCATATTAACGGGTTTAGCTACCTCTGATTTGTGACTAAATTTTAAAGTTATTCCAAAGGTGTGCTTCTGTTTTCTTCTTAGAAGTAGTCCGTTTTGAGTAAGGCCAAAGATAACAATTTTGTGGCAGAATTAAGGCAATCATAGATTATAGAATACTAAACGGACCTTTGGTTAGCGTATTCAGAAATGATAATTAAAAGACTTACATTGATGAAGAATTATTCATGCTTCGAACGTTTTCGTTGAGCTTCTTGACTTTTTTCTTCTGAGCTTTTAAAAACAACTCCATTCCGGTCCTAGTGGAATGTGAATTATAACAAGGCTCCATTGATAACATCTCGAAATGAGGTCCGAAATAGTTAAGATATTCTGTTTTGTTTCCACCAAACGGAGGTTTATCAGTATTTAAAGGGACATTAAACAGAAGGCCCACAATTTTCCCGTTTTCCAAGAGTAATTCAGCCGCTTTTTCTGTGTATGAAGGTCTTAAATTGGGATTTAGGGCGCAAAAAAAGGTTTGTTCGATGATTAAGTCAAAAGACATTTTTAAATCGAAAAAGTTCTTATGGATCAGATGTGCCGATGGGAATGAGGGCACCCGCTGTTTGATATTATTTAATGCTGTTTTGGACAGATCCACAACATATACATTATTGAATCCTTGATGATGTAGGTATTCGGCTTCATATGAATTGCCTCCGCCAGGAATTAGTATCTTTAGCTCTTTATTGGTCAACTGATCGAAATATGTTTTAAGTGGCGGTGAGATTTCTCCCAAATCCCAGCCCATATCCTTATTTTTATAACGCGTGTCCCAATACTTTTCAGATAGCTCCATTAACCGTTGGTTTGAATGACGTTGATGATTTCGTCTTTCTGAAGCACACCAGATTGTCTCCAAACTTGTTTTCCGTCCTTAAAAAGTATCATAGTAGGAACACCTCTAACTTGATATTTAGCAGCTAATGCTTGATTTTTGTCTACATCTATTTTTATAATGGAAATACCATCACCTAAGCTGTCTTTGACTTGTTTTAAAATTGGGGCCAACATTTTACATGGACCACACCATTCTGCGAAAAAATCGACTAAAACAGGAGTGTCTTGATTTATTAATTCTGAAAATTTGCTCATAACTAAAAGGTTTTATTTATCAAAAGTAACCCTCCAAATACCTCTCACTTCATTGACGTCATACTCCAATGCTTTATCTTTTGGATATAAGATGGTCAGTTTTTTGAGTGTGGAAGGTTCAATGTTTTTAGGCTGTCCGTGGCATTGCAAGCACATAGCGTTGGTCAAGATAGGGTAGTAAACGTTTACTTCAGCAGCTGTTTGAGTGACCAACGGCCTTGGAGGTTCTTGGTTTGCAATGCTATTTTTGTAGGTTTCAATATGTTCCAATTCTTCAGCGCTTGCTTGATTATTCTGATTTCGAGGTTTGTCTGAAACGCGTTTGAGTCGCACTTGTTGCATTACTGCCATACTATCTGTTAATGGATAAGCCTTTTCATTACAAAATGACAAAGCGCCAAGTGTTCCGTCATTTTGGATGGCTTGCAGTAAATTCTTGCCTAAAACAGCTTGTGCATTTAAGGCGTATTCCAAACCCCGTGCAGCATAATCGCTACTATCGATGTCAGATAATGACGATTTCATTTCCTGATTGCTTTGCAGTTCCTCTTTATCTTCTACGGTAATGCTCTTCGTTTTTTTACCATCATTACAGCTGTAAAAAGAGACCAATAGGACGATGATGACAATTATTTTTTTCATTTCTATACGTTTTTACTTCGAAAGTTTACCAGTGGCACAACTTACAAAGGATTTTGCTTTTGAGATTGAAGAGTTGCTGTCTTCAATTGTCGGATAACCAAGCTGTTTTAATTTTTCTTTGACCTGGAGCAAATCGCCTTCATTCAAATAATTGAAGGATAGTTTACTCTGGTCTAAATCTATTTGCAAATTACTAATGTTTGTTATGGTTGAAAGCTTAGTGGTAATAGTATTAGCACAGCCACCACATTTTAGATTTTGTACAACTATTGAAGTGTTCATAATTTTTAATTATAATTTAAGTTGTATCCTTTTTTGGGTTTTCGTTCCGAAAATTATTCAGAATACATTCATAATTAGGTTTTGTTTTATGTGATTGGTTTACAATGTTGAAGGACAGGTGTACTCTGATACAGAAATACCTGCTTCTTTTATCTGGTTGAATCCACCTGCCACGTCAATGATATTATGGATGCCTCTACTTTTTAAAATAGATGCCGCGATCATGCTTCTATAACCGCCCGCGCAATACACATAAAATGTTTGGTTGCGTTGAAATTCTACCAAATGCTCATTGATATAATCTAAAGGCGTGTTGTTGGCGTTTAATACATGTTCAGATTCATATTCCCCTTCTTTTCTGACATCGAAGATGGAAACTTTATCTGTAGCGATAATTTCTTTGAATGTCGTGGCTTGGATTGAGGTTACGGTATCATATTCGAATGCCTCTTTTTTCCAAGTTGTAAAACCACCTTTAAGATAGCCCAACGTATTATCAAACCCAACCCGTGACAATCTTGTTACGGTTTCTTCTTCTCTTCCTTCTGGGGTGACCAATAAAATAGGTTGCTTAACATCCGCAATTAGAGCTCCGACCCAAGGCGCAAAACCGCCGTCCAACCCAATAAAAATGGATCTCGGAACATGCCCCTTTGCAAATTCTTCCT
>JBLWTS010000145.1:0-5219 GCA_048270045.1 Aequorivita sp. | reverse complement strand
AACCCATAAAAATTGGACACCCCCGGTAGATTTGGGCATGCTCAAAATCTTACTAGTAAGATTTTGGCAAGACTTAAAAAATAAATTTCAATAAATGAAATTATATTACCATATATGTAATTTATAGTATACCTTTACATCCCAAACAAACACAACCTATCAAGTGCACGTCATTTCATTTAAAAAGCTCAGGGAGTATTTTACGAAAGAAACCAATGCTAAAGTTGCTCTTCAAGATTGGTATAAAAAAGCAAATAAGGCCGAATGGGATAGTTTTGCCGATTTAAAGGCAACTTTCAATTCGGCAGACAATATTGGAAATGGGAGATTTGTTTTTAATGTCAAGGGAAACCATTACCGAATTGTGGCAATCGTAAGATTTAAGTTCAAGAAAATATTAATTCGATGGGTTGGCAATCACAGGGATTACGACAGAATAAAAAATATCGATAAATTATAACAATATGGGCAAATTAATAACGCATGAAGAATACGTCAAAGCAAATATTCGCTTAGAGGAACTAATAGATGTTGTAAATGACAATACGCCAATGGACGATCCCCTAGCAAAGGAATTTCTAAAGGTTAGCGACATCATCGAAAAATATGAAGAAATCCATTTTCCAATCGGATTGCCTACTTTACAGGAAATGATAGAGCTTCGTATGTTCGAAATGGGGCTTAAACGAAAGGATTTAGCTGCTCTCTTAAATACCAGTGCATCTAGAATTAGTGATTACTTGAACGGCAAAAGAGAAATCACACTAAATGTAGCCAAAGCTTTGCACCAAAAACTGAATATCGATAGCGATATAATTCTGCAATAAAACAAATATGGAAAGCATAATTCTACCAATAGAAACCAAAGGTTTTCACCTCCTTTCCACCTCGTGCTCCCCCACCCCAATGTTTAAAGGGATTGAAAGATATTGTATCGGGAAATAGCCGCTCTAAAACTTCTCAGAATTTATTAATGTTTTTTGGTTGATACTTGTCTAATGGTACTCGGCAAAAGCCTAAAAGGATTCAGGAGCAAAGTTTTAGTAAGGATTTGGGGTGGACTTTAGACTAAATCCTTATCATTACAGGTCAACAACATTCTTCCATTAGTGCAATACAAAGCACTATTTTCCTTTATCAAGTTAATCACTGTAACAAGCACCTTCATTAGTGCATTTAACAGCACTTTTTCCTTGTTTATACGAAATATTGTTTATTTTTGCCATCAAAAGAGCCGTATAATGCACTCCAAAAGTTTAATACATAGTATTAAAGAGCGTAGGGAAATGCTAAATGTTACTCAAGAAATGTTAGCCGATCTTTCTGGTGTAGGCCTACGCACCCTTAAGCAATTTGAAGGCGGCAAAGGTAACCCTACTGCAGAAACTTTAAACAAACTTGGCAATGCATTGGGTCTGGAGCTCGCTTTTAAAATAAAACAAACACCAACTGACGCATGAGGAAGGCGGAGGTTTTTTACAAAAAGGAAGCAGCGGGACTGCTGACACAATTGGACAATGGAAGTTTTGTCTTCCGGTATCATGATGAATGGTTCCAGGCAAATAATAAGCCCGCCATTAGTCTTACCCTGCCTAAAACCCAACAAGAGTACGAATCGGAATATCTGTTTCCTTTTTTTTACAATATGCTACCCGAAGGCTCCAACAAACAGAATATTTGTTTTGAATTGCGGATAGACCCTAAGGACGATTTTGGTCTGCTGTTGACCACGGCAAAAAATGATACTATTGGGGCCATTCAGGTCAAGAAAATAAAAACGCAATGAGTTCACCAGCCATACATAACTGTCCCGGCACGTTAAAAAAAGGACTCCAAACCTACAGTAAAACAGCTTTAAAACGTTTGTTTAACGGTAGAAAAGTTAGCCCTATACTACCCTATGAATCACCCGCTACCAATGTCATTACGGAAGAACTCTTCAAAGAAAGTAAAAAGCGATTGTCCATTTCTGGAGTGCAAGCAAAATTTTCCGTAATACTAGAGAAGAACAAACTACGCTTGATTCAAGAAGGGGAACAAGGACAATATATTCTAAAACCAATTCCCAATGTAGGAAAGAAAACAGATCAAATGCCAGCAAACGAACATTTGAGCATGCAAATCGCTCGTCAGGTATTTGGAATAGAAACAGCCGAAAACGCCCTGGTTTTCTTTAAGAATGGAGACCCTGCTTATATTACCAAACGTTTTGACGTGAAAGAAGATGGTTCTAAATGGGCCGTTGAAGATTTTGCTTCATTGGCAGGGAGAACACCACAAACCCATGGAACTGACTTTAAATATACAAGTAGCTATCTGGAATTATTCGAACTCTTGAAAAAGTACGTGCCAGCATATCAGATAGAAGCTATTAAACTATTCAAACTATTACTTTTCAACTACCTAATATCCAATGGGGATGCCCATTTTAAAAATTTCTCATTGATAGAAACAGCTCTAGGGGATTTCAAATTGAGTCCGGCCTATGATTTATTGAATAGTAGAATTCACATCGATGATAGGGACTTTGCCTTAGAGGATGGACTTTTACCTCCTAATAAAACAAATGGAAAAGTAAAGGAGCGATTTTTCAAACTGGCAGAACTCGCTGGCATCTCTGAAAATCAGAGCGGCAGGGTTTTTAAAAATATTACATCGAATCAGGATAAAGTCCTGGCCCTAATCGAGCTTTCCTATCTTGAAGAAAAAACCAAAAGGAACTACGCCCAGGCATATGAAACCAGACTTAAAAAACTTTTGCGGGCATAAAAAATTGGGTGGTTTTTGAAGGTAACAACAAAGAACTGGGATAATTTCAATGAATTAAGAAAGGATTTTAATACTGTCGATTACTTGGGAAACCACCGCTTTGTATTTAACATTAAAGGAAATACAGATCGACTAATAGGCATTATTTCGTTCATCTCTAAAAAGGTGTACCAAAGATTTATAGGAACGTACTCAGAATATGATAAGATAAAGGATAGTAAAAATATTTAGCAATGATAAAAACAGAAAAGGGATATAATGCCATCGTTGAAAGAATCGAAACACTTTTACAAAACCCGGACAACATCGAAAACAAGGATACTCAAGGTTATGTTGAATTAAATTTATTGTCCGAACTTGTAGCAGATTATGAAGAGCGTACCTATCCGGTTAAAAAGCCTTCACTTGTCGAGGTCATTAAGTTGCGAATGGCTAAAATTAGATTAAGGTAATTAACTAATTTTGGTTTAGAGATTAAAATTTATATTGATGGACCGTTTCAAGCTTCCCAGAAAAACAAAGAAGGCCTTAAAAAAAGGAATGTGGCTCTACCCTCCCAACGAGCATGGAAATTCCTTAGTGGCCAGGCCCGCAAGATTAGAAAAAGATTACCAAGCCTATAAAAAAGGAATCCTAAGAAATCTTATTGAACGAAGAGACAGTAAAAAGAAAGAGTTCCGCGAACGGTTGGACGGGGAAAATTTTGTTTCGGATGAAACCTTGAGAAGTTATGTTAATGATATTATAGCCAAAGACTATCGCAGTTCCTCTTACGATATCTTGATTAAAGCTAAAAATAGTAAGGGTGCAATTATTGCCTATTTCAATTTTATAAATGCCTACCAACTATATGAAAAAGGCGAAGAATCTTATGGCAATATTTGCTGTATGGCCATTGATTCTGCACAGCACCGTCTTAAGCAAAATAAGGGAAATCCCAAGAAAAAGTAGCATCGACAGTTATTTGGATTTTTTTGATTACCGCAAATACTCCTTAGTTCAAAAGTCATCCCAACTTTCCTATTTTTGTAACTTTATCATGCTACCGTTGACCTATGAACGCACAACTCGTATTCGATCCAGCAAAAATAACGTCACTCCAATGTCCTTTTACCCTTATTATAAAACAAACTTCGGGTAAGGACATAAAATACCAACACGAGCCGTATTTAGAAAAAAACCTAAAAAGCATTTATTCTAAGGACTACGATCAGAATACCCTAAAAATTTTGTCATCGTTGACGGCTGGCGAACTCAAAAAAGAGGAAAAAAAGTATGCATCCCATTATCGACAATTAAATCCTAAAAAGAATCTGGAGGATTATATTGAGAAATATTTATCGGAATATTACTTCAAATCCTTCCGTCAAATTTTCAATATTTTTTCTACTACAGTCCACCAACCCTATCGCAAAATAAAAGTGGGCGAAAAACGGTATACGACCCTGCCTTGCCGTTTTGATGCCGCCCAAATGCCCGAACTGTCCTTTAAGATCGAACGAAAAGGGAAAAAACTCTCCATTGTCCCTTTTTTCCAACTGAACAATGAGATTTACAAGGCAACGGACATTGACCGGTTCCAGTTCTTAATTTGTAGGGAAGATTGTTACTACATGCTAAAAAAGGTCGATTGGCTCGTATTGGAAGAAATCGACGATGCCGGGACGTTCAGCCACGATACGTACCTTGAAAAATACCACAAAAAACTAAAAAAGTATCCGTTGGACCTCGATGGGGCCTTTGAGGAGGAAGCCCGGGAAGCGACCCCACAGGCCATTATACAAATTTCTGAATTAGGTGGCGATATGTTGTTGTTTTTGCCTCGTTGGGAATATGAGGGCACCGTTGTAGAGGACAATAATTCCGATTTTACGGTATATGAAGGAAAAAAGCGGATTACTTATAAACGCAATAAAAATGCAGAACGGAAAACTCTGGAATTCCTAGAAAACGCCCATCCCAAATTTAAAGGCAAAGCCAGCTTTTATCTGACGTTTGAAGAGGCGACCAAAAAGAACTGGTTTTTTAATTTTTACCACGAGCAACTCAAGGATAATTTTACTATAACCGGCATGGATATGCTGGGCTATTTTCGTTATTCGGACCACCAAGTGCAATCGAACCTACGTCTTACAAAAACGTTGGACAATATGGTCGCAGCTCAATTTACCACCCATTTCGGTACCGAAAAAATAGACACAAAAACCCTACAAAAAGCCCTAAAGCACGGAGATCGCTTTGTTTTGTTAAAGGACAATTCCCTTGGCGTTCTCTCAGAAGCTTGGTTGGAAAAATTTGCCTTACTTGTAAAAAATGCCAAAATAGATGGAGACGAGATCCAATTTGCCAAATGGATGCTGCTCATTTCGGATCCTGCCCATAACCAGACTGCCCTTAATATGGTATTGCCAAAAAACTGGTTGGAAAAATGGAACCGTTGGAACCAATCG
>JBLWTS010000144.1:0-5229 GCA_048270045.1 Aequorivita sp. | reverse complement strand
TGAAAATTACTGTTTTTTTTTAATGGTTTTTAATGAGTTATCTATGGGTTATCTATGGGTTATCTATGGGTTGTTTGTTGAGGTTTATGAGGGGAAAAAAGAGGAAAGACGGGTGGCGGATGACGGGTGATGGCCTTCGGTACATTTTGAAAGCTATATAATATTGGAGGTTTCATTAAAAGGCGTTGGAGCTTTCAAAACATCCTCCTTCGGCGGACAGGCACAGGCAACTTAGAGTAGATAGGTTTTTGATGTGTAATTAGTGATGAGTGATGTTTGATGAGTGATGTGTGACGGGTGATGGATGACGGGTGACGGATGACGGGTTGAGTAATTAATGATGAGTAATTAGTGGTGAGTGATGCAGGGGATTAGGGATTAGTTGGTAAGTAACTTGGAACTTGGAGCATGAACTATTAGGTATCTGCTTCAATCATTTTGTTTATTAGGCTTGTTTTTTGGGTGTCTAGGTGTTTGGTGGGGGTGGTTTTAGAGTGACTATGGGTTGTTTTCATTGTTTCTATATTTAGCTCATTATTGGCCCAAAGTTTTCAAGGACAAATTGGAGGTCTTCTAAGTCGAAAAAAAAATAGTCTTCATGGTGGTGATAGATCCAGCGTACGGCATTGATCCTTCTACCTACAAACATTTCTCCCCAGAGGTCCTGGAATAAGTAAAACAAGTAATCTCCTAGTTTTTCGTCGCCTACCTGACGCAGGTGTAAAGGAAGTAAAAGTACGAGGTCAAAAATGCCTTCTTGATAATCGCAGTTATCAATAGCAAATTGAATCATGTTTGGGATTATGGCACAGGAATCAAAATGTATTTCTTCTGCTATTAGTTCCTCTGGGTCGCCTTTCGCTTGAATAAAGGGCACAATATTCCATTTAGGGAGAACTGGAGCATGATCTACCATGGTTTTAACGAGCATAAAATAATCCCTATCTCCATTACAGGAAATGGACAGAGTGTAGCTCGGGTTTATAATTAAATTATCCATAAGCAATTCATAATTTAGGGCTGGGGAAATTACATCTAGTTGCCTACCCAACTCATCAAGAATAAAGCTCATTTGGTTTTTAGTGGCGAGGTCGTGTCTTATTTCGGCTTCGGATTGTTGAAACCAGGACCAGAAGGTTGTTATCATAATGGTTTTGGTGTTTGGCCTTCGGTACATTTTGAAAGCTATAAATCTTTGAAGGCTTTATTATACTGTCATTGGGCATTAAAAACATCCTCCTTCGGCGGACAGGCACAGGCAACTTAGAGTAGATAAGTTTTTGATGTGTAATTAGTGATGGGTGATTAGTGGTGAGTGATGTATGATTAGGATTAGTTGGTCAGTAACTTGGAACTTGGAGCATGAAACCTATTAGGCATCTGCCTCTATCATTTTGTTTATTAGTCTGGTTTTTAGAGTGTCTAGGAGTTTGGTGGGATTTTTTTTTCTGGTTCTTATTTCGAGGAAGGTTCTGTATATATCTCCTAATTTTATTGCAAAGATATTTTCTATAATATCCGCTAATTCGTTTATACCTGCTTGACCATTGTTTACTAAGCCAGAATAGTGAAGAGCATAGACAAGTTCAACTAAATCTACTTTTGAACCTGTCCATCTCAGCGGAGTATGTCTTTTAAACTCACCTTTCATATTGGGCCTTCTAAATATTTGATTTCTAATATAATTAATGGTTTTTGTATTACCAATTATTCGTGCAAGGATTAGATCGTGCGTGGTATTGAAATTGGAATCAACCATCGTTCTAATAGCCTTAAAATGGAGATCAGTTGAATGGGTATTCCTGCAAAAAAACACAACGTCCTTATGTGTCTGTTCACGCAAATAATATTCATAAAAGGCTCTATGTTCAAGAAAAAACTTTCTCAAATTAAAAACATGTTGAGCCAGGAACCGATCTTGGTGCTTTCCTTCCACTAATGGTCTATTGCGTTCCAATTCGATTAGATTGATATAAAAATACAAGTATCCTACCACTTTTGGTTTTATATGTTTAAAGAAGAAGCATTCTTCGTGGGGATTTTTAAATCCGCTTTTAGATACTTTAAGACGAAGGCTGGTCAGACAATCCTGGCAAGCGATTACGGCTAATTCCGCTCGTTTATAAATAAAAACTTCATTATCTATTTGGCTAAGTTTATCCTCCAATGTGCTGAGTTGTTCTGTGTAGAATTTCATAACTAGGGTGGGATTATTGGTTTGTGAGTTCAAGATATATTGAGTAAAATAACATACGCTCTTTTCTTCCATTTAAAGATTACGGTTGAGCCGTACATAATTTGAAAACTAATTAGATAATATTCTAGTCGTGTCCGAATAAGATTTAAGACCGCTGAACTGAAACCTGCCTGACCGGCAGGCAGGGACGTAAGACATAAGATTTAAACTTTAATAGCGTGATAATCAAGTTAGATTAATTAAGCATGCTTACTAGTTTTTAAATCTCAGAGGTTAACCAAATAGCAAGGTCTCACTTAATAAAATGTCTTAAGCACCCGCTATCCTTGATTAAACAGCATTTTGTAATATTTAAATCGGACACTAATGATAATATTCCTAAAGTAAATTTTTGGATTTGAGATTTTATTTAGTTTTCGATAACGATGCTTCCTCAACAAAAGCAATTACCAATAGTTTCAATAGTATTGGTGATTTTGAATGCTCTGGTGTTATTAATAGCTCAACTTTCAAATTGCACAAGGTTTTGAAATTCGAACCAGAGATTGTTTTAATAAATCTCGATACCTTTTGGGAAAGTTCCCAAGAGATAATTGAGAAATTGAACAAATCGTTGGGAATTGCTCCAAATTATATTGGGGTTACCAAATGCGCAGTTAAAGGACTGAAAGCTTTTAAAAATGGATTTATAGATGTAATAGATGAGCCTACCAACTTAAACGTGATTTTAAAAGTGGTAGCTGATTATAAGGCAAAACAATATACCAACAAGTTTTTTTGTATAAGTTACTATTACGATTTTCAATATTTAGCAATCAAGGAGATCGTATTATTGAAAGCCGATGGTTACACTACTGAATTTTTTATGAGTGATGGAAGTTGCCTGACAAACTTTAAAACACTTAAACACTCGCATTCACAATTGCCTATAAATTTCCAACGAATCCACAAAAGTTACGTGATAAATTCATTTTATGTAAGACGGATTCATATAGGCAAAGGAGAAGTCTATTTGCGGACTTTGAATAGCCCTATACCCTTATCCAAGTCATTTGTTAGGAATATCGATACCATAAAAAGGTTATTGTTGGAGGCATGAAATAATGCTATTCTATATAATCAATCAGTGATGTCCGGGTATTTAGCTTAAGACCGCTTCGTTAAATGACTTAAGACCGCTTCGCTTCCAGACTTAAGACCGCCTCGCTAAAAGACTTAGGATTTAGGACAAAATCGCTAATGATTCAAAAAACAGTTATTTAAAAATTAACAGTTAGCTTTTTGTTTACTGGGTTCAAAAATTTCAAAAGTAAAGTATCGGGTTTAGGTTTGACTATTATTTTCAATGACAACAAGACTTACCACTACTCTCAAAAATATTAATCATAGAACAGGGATAATCAATGTACTTACTGATATGAGATAGTAATTCACTTGTAGACTTACACATTTCACTTAATAGAGTCAAAAAAGCGAGGGTTTTAGTGTATTGAAATTTAACTTAGTCGACAGGAAGTTGCTATCCTTCTAACGTAAACGTTAGATTCATTGTGCACAATGAGAGGCCTCCACAGGAGGAATTAAATATTCATTTAACTTAAAAACTCTCATTATGAAAACAAAGATCACATTTTTGGGCCTTCTCTTACTTTTAGGCATAGTTAGTTCATGCACCCCAACTCCTATTACGGACAATAATGTTCAGAAAACAACACCAATTTATGGTGTTGGCGGCGAACAGAGTGCCGAACCCGACAATGAAAGGGATTGATGCACAAACGGATTGCATTCAGGAAAAGCCTTTTTTAAAAGAAAGGCTTTTCTTAGATTTGTATAGACATCCCCCTTTCTTCTATCAATAAGTTACAAATGAATTGCTTAAAACAATCATTTCGGCGAGAATATTCTTATATAGTCATATTTCTATTACTAATAAGCACTGCTCCAAACTTAGCACAAGAGAGTCAGAATAAGTTCGATTTTTATTTTTCTTCTGCGCAAAAAGACACTCTTACCCTTGACTGGCGTAAAAAGCGATTGCGAGTGGCCTATCGTCAAGTCCTTGGAATAAAGAATGATAGTCTGAAGTATTTGGACTACATTAAAATAATGACGGCTGCGGATAAACTCAACGACACAATACTCTTTCAGGATGTTTCAAGGGATGCCCTTGACTTGGCGCATATGCTCGGTCAACCAAGTAAAAGAGCTGATGTTCATTGGTATTATGGGGCGTATTATTTAAAGCAAAAAAAATACGACAGCAGTTATTTTCATTATGATAGGGCTTACAAAATTTTCGCTTCAATTGGCAAGAAATACTATTCGGGGAAAATGTTATACAATATGGCATACGTTTCCAGCATGGTACGCGATTACACTGGGGCTGAGATTCATCTTTTTCAAGCTATACGGATATTTGAGGAGGAGGGAAAACACAAACAGCTGTATCTGTCTTACAACCTTTTGGGTACGATTTCTGACAATCTCGAGGAGTATGAAAAAGCTATTGATTATTACACCACAGGAGTTGAATTTATCCGATATATCGACAAGCCTCATTACGAGAAGGCAGAATTTTACAACAATATTGGGTTGATATATCACAAATTGGGGCGCTATGAAGAGGCTATCAAATACTTCAATAAAGGTCTTGCCACCGAAGGCATCAGGAATTATAGGCATTCGCTGTTTGCAAAGTTGTTGGACAACAGGGCGTTTAGCGAATTTATATTAGATAACGATTCTAATATTATTGGTTTTATGAATTCGGCACTATTCATAAGAGATAGCATTGGTGATACACCCGGTTCAGTAATAAGTCGCATACACATGACCCAATATTACGCAATGCGTGGAGATACCTTATTGGCAATTAAAAATGCAAAAAATGCTTTTAAACTTGCCTCGGAAAACCATTTGAATCGAGATATTTTGAAATCACTTTCGTTACTTGCTTCAATTGACGTGGAGCACAGTATTGAGTATTTAAATATGCATTTAGTGTTGACCAAGGAGCTCAACATTCAGGA
>JBLWTS010000143.1:0-5265 GCA_048270045.1 Aequorivita sp. | reverse complement strand
CATCATCGTCATAATTTTCTCTTTTTAAGTTAATATTTTTTCTTTTTTATAACTACTTTTCTGTGTCTGTGTTTAATTTAAATTTTTGATCTTTTATTTCTTATTAGCGTTCTTGATTTAAATTCAAAAACCCTGTTTCAATAATGAAAAACTTAGTCTTGAAACTTAAGTAGTTTTACCTAGTATCTTATCAGAATGTGAATTATTTAATACTCAATGCGCCTGAAGGACATTTTGAAACCTGATCGATAAGTTCTTCCGAAGTTGCGTTGTTAGGTTTTATCCAAGGTCTATCTTTCGGATTGTAAACTTTCGGCAATGTTTTTACACATATTCCTGAATGAATACATTTTTTAGGTGTCCATAAAATGGTTATTTCTCCGTTTGAATATTCGTGTGTTTCCATAATTTAATGTTTTAAAATTTTATTTTGCAACCTTTTAAATATAAGCATTTATAAGGACTTTAGCCCTATAGATAAATAACATGTTTAGCATAAAAAAGCCGTCCTATTTCGAAGAATGAGACGGCTTATAAACTTTTAGAAATCTAATTTATTTCTATTACTTTTTTACAATTTTCAGTGTTTCAGTATACCCTCCGTCAAAAGTTACTTTTACCAAATAGATTCCTTCATTTAAAGCGCTCAAATCTATTTTTCCTTGTGAAATTGTGCTCGATTTTAAAACTATTTGCCCCATTAGATTATAAACATCAATCGACTCTATAGTTACTTGTGATTGAATAGTTAACACTTCGTTTACCGGATTTGGGTAGTAATCGAAATCAACTGATGTTAAATCAGAAACGCCTAAGGTTCGACATTCTCCTGCTACGAAAAAAATGGATTCTGCTTCCAGTGGCGTCCAACTAGTGCCTCCATCTTCGGATAACATTGTTATTGCGCCATCTGTACCATTTTCTGTGGCTGCCCACCAAACAGTAGACGGGTTTGGAGTAGTAATTTTTGGCTCTAACCAATAGATTCCTTCAGTAAAAACAACCGATTCAGTCAAGTCAAAAACCACGTGATATACAGGCTCATTGAAAAGCGATGCATAGGCTATAGCCGATGTTACATCCGCTTCAATTACCTCAATTACATCACCTGGTATTCCATTATTGTTTGCTCTAATATTGAAAACGCCATGGTCTGGGACTTGAACCTGATTTGTACTAATTGATATTTGTTGAAGTTCAAAAGCAGTATCAGTCTCAACCGTAAAATCATTAGCTACAAACGTATTTACATTAAGCGGGTCCAAATTGAATGCTGCATCAATGCTTGGGGCAATACCTAAGCCTTGGAAGCAATCAAAATCTGGTTCGGGAATAACAGTATTTCCGAGACAATTTACCTTGATACTAACGGTAGTCGGGCCGCTTGTTTCATACAAATCAGCGATAATATAATAAGTGGTTCCTTCAACTAAATCTATATATTCTGAGTGTTCTCCCGTCCAATAGAAATTTATGATATTTCCGGCCGTATTTCCGCAGGCATTCATAATCATAAAGTCTGCATCGCCTGCTCCTTGATCTAAATCCATAATGTGAAGACCCGAGGCCGTAGCTGTAAACTCAAATACTTGTTCCGATCCGGTATAGTTATAAGGAACATCAGTATAATTAGTCCAATAACCTGCATTTGGAACCAGATCTGCGGTATAAACAGTATCGCATGCTACCACGATTTTTTCATCACATGGAGGGTCACTAAGTAGATTTCCTTGGTAATGGCCATTATTCGCGTTCACCGTCAATCCAGAAAAAATAAGTGTAATCATCAGTAGACTTAAAAGTCTAATAGGGGATAGTTTTTTCATCATTTTAAAGTTAAGTTTTATTATTTATCGGGCGTAAACTTAAGGAAAAATGCCATCATCCACTTGCTCAAAAATTATTTAACAATTGGATTTGTCCGCCTAATTGATAACGTCATTGGTTTAACAGTCACTGATAGAATGCCTTCTTGTGTTGAAAACCCAGATCTGTGTATTTCAACAAATTTGTTATTGCAAGAAATATTTATCATTTTGAATCCGTTCCATATTATCCATGAAAAAGGGATCGGACCTTAAAATATCTTGGCCTGGTATTTGAAACTTCCACAAATTACGGAACAGTGTCAATTTTCAACTTCATTCATTCTCATCCTAAATCCTGCACTTAATTTAGGGAGGTATTCTTTGATTTGGATTGATAAAGAGGCAATTTTTTCAAATTCAATTCATTTTATTTTCCAAATAGAACCGTTTTTAGTTGTATGCTTTGCTAAATTTCCTTTTATAACTAGCTCATTCAATACATTTTCACTTTCATTTCGAGGAGTTCCTGATAATTCAGAAAACTCTTTTGCGGTAAGGGTAGGATAAATTGCGAAAAGCTTATCCCAATTTTTACTGTATTCACTTTTTGTGATATTTCCATTGAGTTTTAAGATAGCCATTTCATAAAAGGCATAAGGTCTTGCACCGTAAACAGTTTCTTTATTACCCACATTATCTACAACGAAAATAGTTGGAAACCCGCGTACACCATATTCTCTGGCTGTTTTTAAGTCGTCTTGAAATAGTGCTTTTGCCTTGCCTTCAAAATCAGTTTTCAACTGGTCAACATCAAGTCCCACCGTTTGGGCTGCTGTAGCCAAGTGTTCCCATTTGGCAATGTTTTTCTTTTGTAAGAAAACCATTTCGCGTATTTCACGCATAAATAAATTGGCTTTTCCTTCATCCTGTAATTGCGCTGCTTTATATGCTATCGAAGGTGGGTACGAGGAATTCAATGGATCTTCTAGCCACAAATCGCCATCAATGGGCATGTCATAATGGATACTCACTTCGTCCCAATGAGATGCAACGTCGGATGGTTTTCCAATGCCTCCGCTATTGTAACTCCAGTCGGGAAGTAAACCGCCCATTCGGTATTCTATATCGATATGATCTCCATATTCCAATTTCAATTTTCTCAATTGAGGCTCAATACCCCAGCAAGAGGAACAAATTGGGTCTGTAAAGTAAACTAACTTAACAGATTTCTCAGTCGTGTTGTTGGTTTTTATTGTTGTACCGGTAGATTCTTCGCCTGGCATTTCACACATTCCCGTCTCAGGATCGCAAAGAAGTGGATTGTTTTTTTTTGTTTCTTTATTCATATCTTTAGTTTTAATTAATAATCGATTTTCATTTCAATTTCCTTGGTCGTTTTTATAAAGCTTTTATTTGCAGATTTTTAACGCCCTAAACATTAACACAAATATACCAAACATTAAGTGTATATTTGCCATCCATTTCCTTTTGGGAAGTGCTTTCCTTGAGGAAACTACCCTGAGTGATTGTTCATCTAGTTTGATAATAAAATGGAAAATGATGAAAAAGAAATCTGTAATAAATGATACCCCTGTTTGTCAAGTAAGAATGCAAGCCATTAGTGATACGATGAGCATTTTATCAGGAAAATGGAAGTTTCATATTTTAGGGACGCTTATAGAAGGTAACAAACTGGGGTTTATGGATTTGTTGCGTGAAATTGACGGCATTGGGAGTAAAATGCTTTCAAAAGAGCTTCAGGACTTGGAAATGAATCATTTAGTAAGCCGAACTGTTATGAATACAAAACCGATAACCGTGGAATACGCGATTACTGACTACGGTGCAACCCTAACACCATTAATTAATGAATTGGCAAAATGGGGCATTGAATATAGACAGTCACTCTACGGCTCTAATTAAATGCCGTGGCATAGCTGATTAAAGGGTCTTTAAACACTGAAATAATTACTACAACCAATATTAAACTATTATTTCACTTTTCCTCTCATAAAATGACCTACATTTCTAATTTTAAAACTACCAATTTTGGATTCTACGAATGGCATTTCGCTTAAAATTTTGTTCGCTTCGGCCTCGTTATCGGCATTCATAAAATAAACTGTAAAGTTTTTTATTGACTCGTCGTATGGAGAATTCTTATAAGCATTTTCTAGTACTCCTTCCTCATATAATTTAAAATCGGCATCAAATTGCTTTTGGATAATTTCTGGATCTATTTCATCGTACGGTTTCAATAAATCCCAGACAACTACATAAACATTTTTCTTTTTAAGCCGGACATCTCCCGCTTTTTCACTTTGATCAAACAAAAAGTTTCCAACCGGGATTAATTCGAAAGTGCCAATATCCTTGGTTCTAAAAATCATTTGATCGAGGATGTCTCGAGCCTTGTCTATATTAGTGGCACGAATAAAATATGCTATAGTTGGTATAATCTGTTTATCAACTATTTGTCCGTCGACATTATAGTAAAGATTCTCAACAGTTCCTTCTTCCCACAGCTTATTTAATTGAGATGCTTGCTCAGTAATATTGTCACTAAATTTTTGTGGATTCCGAGTGATCAGCGACGGGATGACGGCATATGTATTTATTGACTCCGTCGATACAGATTGTGTCTGTGGTTGTAGTTCGGGTTCTAAAGTTTGATTTTCAGTTTTATTTTTGCAGCTTACAAATAAAAGTATATTTAGCATTAACAGGGATGCGAAAAATTTCTTCATTTTTAATTAGAGTTAGGGTTAGAGTTTGTTTTCCACTTTTATATGGAAAATCCTATTGTAAATTATTTTACTGTGCTAAATATTCGATATTTATAGGAACCTAAAAAGAAGAGACTGAAATAATCCAGCCTCTTTTCAATAGGTTTTGGATGTTGTAAAAATTAATCTTGAACAGCCTTTAAAATTTGACCATTGACACTATAGGTTATTCTAATGCTTTCGTTCCAGCTTTTGTCAAGTTCAACTTCAAAAGTAGTTATACCGTCTTTTTCTTGGGCTTCGACGGAATCAATTTTATAATTGGGATAATCCCTTTTAATGATTTCCTTTAAATTGGCTGGCATCTCAGCGGTTGTAATGTGCTTTTCGACCTTTACCATATCGCCTTCTTTATTGAACCAGATTTTGTGCTTCATTTTACCCACGTCAAATTTTACCTTGTAAGCCGTACCTATTTTATTCCAATCCACATTAGTCGCGGTTGGGTAGACTTTCAGTAGTCCAGCAGTATAATTTGCAGGAACCTCATTTGAGGATCTATCCTGGGCTTGGACAGCTACAGCGAATAGCAGTAGCATTGCGATTGTAATATTCTTGATTTTTTTCATTTTATGTTTTTTAAAGGGATTAAATTTTAATTTACCTTAAAAATCCACCTGCTTTGCAGGTGGTAATGTTCTGATGGCTATGCCTTATATTTGTACTATGAG
>JBLWTS010000142.1:0-5354 GCA_048270045.1 Aequorivita sp. | reverse complement strand
ATCGGAACACAATCCAGTAAAATAAGGCAACGACAATGCTATTTTTGCTACTTTAGATTTTTATCGGACAACAATGAAACGGAAATTAAAGTTCTCCTTTTTCCCTCGCTTTTTTACGACTATGATAAACAGCATAACCTACCCCCGCAACCAACAAATAGGGGAAAATCATAAGATACATAATTCCATTATTGATTCCTTTTGCAGCCTCGCCACCAGCCTCGCTCTCAAGTACCGCACGACACATAGAGCATTGTGCTTCGGCTGGAATGTTAATGAGAATTAGTAGCAAGGTGAGGAATAATATTTTTGTCTTCATTCTAAATCTTTATAAGAAAAAAGAGGAAACCACATTTGTTAATCTAATGAACATCCTCTCCTAATTGTTTTTTTAATAATAGGGCGAAATCATCAAGTAAACAACCACGCCACTCACTGCCACATAAAGCCATAATGGATACGTTATACGAGCAATTTTTCGGTGTTTGTAAAATTGTCCAGAAATAGCCCGAACAAAGGTTATTAATACAAAAGGTATAACGACAATAGACAATAAAATATGTGTTAACAGGATAAAATAATAAATATATTTCAATATTCCTTCGCCTCCATAAGGAGTGGAATCGGATGTCATGTGATAAATCATGTAGAGAATCAAAAATACAACGGAAAGTGCTATGGCGGTCTTCATTAGCATTTCGTGATATTTTCTGTTACCTCTTCTAATATGAAAAACGGCCGTCATCAAAATAATAGCCGTTATTCCATTTATGGTAGCATAAATTGGAGGAAGAAACCCCAATCTTGTCACTCCGGGTATTTTTACCATAAATAAAGCCATAATAGCTAATGGAATAGCAATGGAAAGTGTCCAAATTAAAATAGTATGTTTTCTATTTTCTGGAATTTTGGCTTGCATAATATTACAGTAGTTTCCTTATATCTTCCTTAAGCATCTGGATATTCTTGAGATCAAGACCATCGTAATAAATCAAGGGATTATCATTTTCATCTTTCCTAGAACGAATATTTCCTTCTTGGTCAATCAATGCAAAAAAACCAGAATGCTCAAAGCCAGCACCAGTTTCAGATGTTTCTCCTACGTAGAGATTAAAACCTTCGTTCGCCAATTTAAATATTTGTTCTTTGTCACCAGTAAGTAAATGCCATTGTGGCTTAGAAATTCCCTTCTCCTTGGTATATTCCTTTAAGACCTCTGGCGTATCGTGAATTGGATCGATGCTAAATGAGGCAATGCCCACATTTGGATTGCCAATAAATTCATTTTGAATCTTGATCATGTTTTCTGTCATAATCGGACAGATATCGGGGCAAGTAGTAAAAAAGAATTCTACCACATAAACCTTACCTTGATAATCCTTATTTGTAATGGTCTTCCCATTTTGATCTGTAAAACTAAAATCTGGAACTTGGCCTATTGTTTCCAAATCAGGTTGGGAGTATCTAGCACCCAACTCGGAAGCCACCCAAATCCCAAAAATGAGAATCACAAATGAAATACCTATATACGAATACTGTTTTTTCACGCTTAATTTTTATATTGCGAAAAAAGACTTAATCTCTTTTCTTTGTTCTTTACTCCTTTGCTATGGTCTAAATTTCTCTATTTGAACTGTACTTTTTCAAAGCCCTTCTATATTCCACTAACAACACCTTTACATCATCACTCATTTTGTTGTTGATTTCGGCAATATTGCTTGAATCGTAACCCAACATAACGCCTTCGTCCTTATCATCATTCCGACCCCGCAAATTGCGTTCCTTATCAATAATAAATACATAAGGTGTAGACAAATTTGAGTCCAAGGAAAACTTCGAATTAATTGATTGGAAAACCTCATTAATTCTATCTTCGGTTCCAAAGGCAAATAACCAAGAATCTGTAGGAGCAATTTCTTTTAACCTTTGTTCAATATACGCTGCTTGATCTTGGGTGCCTTCTGGTAAAAGAATTACAAACTGGAATTCCCTGAAATTATGGTTTTTACTATATATTTTATGGGCCAAATTATAAGCATAGGCACGATGGGCTTCTAAATCCCGTCCAAAAAATCCCATAACCGTAATATGATCTTTCAAGTGAACAGGTTTACCATTCAAGGCAGTAAAACCTTCAAGCTCGGAAACATTTTCAGTAAGCACTGGTAACGGTCTGAAATAGTTTGTGCTGAGCGCAAAAAAGATATACGCCGTAATGGGCAGAATAAAAAGGATTCCAAGAACTAAATATTTCTTCATATTCTATTGCAAAGGTCGACGTTGCAAAAATAAAAGGTTCGATGACCTTGGGCAACCTTTTGAAGGTTAATGTTCATAAATTATATCCATAAAAAAACCCTCAAAAAGAGGGTTTTTAGTGAATCCTAATTGACTAAAAGTCGAATTTTATATATCCGTTTTTGTATACTTCGTAAATATAATCTCCTTCTATTAAAAGGAGGGCTACTAAATAAAGTATTAAAAATACTCCAGTCCAGACAACAGCTCTTCGCAATCCAGTTACCTCATCACGGATGTGCATAAAGTCCCATGTAATATAGTAAGCTTTAAAAATTGTAAGAAGTATAAAAACCCAATTTAGCAGTTTTAGAGCTAAAAATTGATGATCTAATAGAAAATCGGGACGAATGATTCCCAATGCGACTTCGATAATTGTCACAATAGAAAGAATGAAGAAAACTCCCCAAATTTTATGAATGTTGGATTTAAACTTTAGAGTGCCTCTAAAGATTGCCAATTTATGTTCGTGCTCGTGTGCCATTTTTTAAATATTGAAAATCTATACAAGATAAAAGAATGTAAAAACAAATACCCAAACCAAATCAACAAAGTGCCAATAAAGTCCGACTTTCTCAACCATTTCATAACTTCCCCTCCTCTCGTAGGTACCTATTAATACATTGAAGAAAATAATACAATTAAGTAGTACTCCAATGGAAACGTGAAATCCGTGAAAACCAGTAATAAAGAAAAAGAAATCTGCAAACAAGGGATGTCCATATTCGTTATGACGAAGATTTGCTCCCGTTACCACCAATTGACCATCTCGTTCTAGTTTGGTAATGGATTCTTCACGAGAAAGCACTATATGATGTCCATGTTCGTCCTTTTGTTGTATCCTCACAAGCAGATTGTCATTTGCTAAAAAGCCAGCCTTTACTTGGTCGAAGGAAACTTCAGGAAGAAACTCCGATTCTGTTTTGAACCAAATCCCTGTATTTCGGGTATGTTCGGCACGAGGTGTGGTAGCTAGTGCTGCAAAATCGGCCAACGCCACACGCTCACCTTCTTTGTCTAAAAATTGAATAATTTCTCCACCTTTTGTTTCGACAGCCCCATAATCTCCTTTGATAAAGGTTGCCCATTCCCAAGCTTGAGAACTAAGGAAGATAAGACCACCTATAATGGTCAAAAACATATAAATAATAACCTTGTTTTTCTGCATCTTGCTACCTGCATCTACTGCAAGCACCATTGTGACAGAAGAAAAGATAAGTACAAAGGTCATAAACGCCACATAGTACATTGGCGCATCTACCCCATGAAGAAATGGAAAGTGAGTAAAAACCTCATCTGGAATAGGCCAAATATCGGCAAATTTGAAACGAGACATTCCATAAGAGGCAAGGAATCCACAGAATGTCAAGGAATCGGAAACGATGAAAAACCACATCATCAATTTGCCATAGCTTGCCTTGAATGGCGAATTATCGCCTCCCCAAGTTTTTCCCTCAGTACCTGTTTGAACAACAGTTGCTTCCATAAAAAGAGTTTGGTTTAAAAATAAGATTCAAAAATACGTTTAATTTTTATTTAACGAAATATAAAAACAAAAACAGGTAAATCCATACAGCGTCTACGAAATGCCAGAAAGTTGCAGCCAGTTCAATTCCAAGGGTTTTACCGTTTCGGTATTTTTGTTTATAATGATTATAAATTACAAACAGAAGTGATATCAGACCTCCAACCACATGTGCCACGTGGAGCAAAACTACCAAATAAATAAAAGAAGTGGTAATACTACTAGTAGGTCCAGTAAAATTATAGCCACTTTCTATAATTTCAGAAAATCCTTCAAATTGAAAAAACACAAAGGCGAGCCCTAACAAAAAGGTGACTATTAATAAAATCATTCCTTGGGAATTCCGAGAGTTTTGAACCGCTTTTTTAGCGAAATGAACTGTTACGCTACTTATGAGGATTAAAACGAGGCTAATATAAAATGCTTGAGGAATTTCGAAGTTGGAAATCCAATCTGGACGTTCCTTGCTCACTACATAGGCACTTGTTAGTCCCGCAAAACTCATGGTAAGACTAATTATTCCAAACCAGAGGATGTTTTTCTTGGCTCTTATTATTTTGGCCGCATCAGGCCCATCGGTTAAGTTCATTGCTATCATTTAAAAAAGTTAAAAACTCCTTGGTATGGCTCATGTAGAACCGATTATCTTATAAATTTATCTGCCACATATATAATCTGCAGCAGAGTTATATAACTAACACTCGCTAGCATTAGTTGTTTGGCTGCTTTGGAGGTTTTTTCAACATAAAGTCTGCCCGCATAATACAGAAGACCCAATCCTAATAACCCAATCAGAACCCCAGATATCGGGGTTAAATACAACTTGCCAGTTATGCCTAATACAGGAACCAAGGACACCAAAACAGTCCAAATACAATATAAAAACACTTGCATGGCCGTACCTTTATCTCTTTTTCCATTCGGAAGCATATAAAAGCCTCCTTTTTGGTAATCTTCAAAAAGAAACCATCCAATAGCCCAAAAATGGGGAAACTGCCAAAAAAACTGTATCATAAATAAAGTTCCAGGCTCAATACCAAAACTTCCGGTCGCGGCCACCCACCCTAACATAAAAGGGATCGCTCCTGGAAAGGCCCCAACGAAAACCGACAATGGGGTCTTGGTTTTCAAAGGTGTATAAAGACTTACATACATGAAAATGGAAATAGCCCCAAACATTGCAGTTATTGGATTAATGGCATAAAGCACTCCAATCCCTATAACCGTTAAAAGTATACCCAGAAAAAATGCGGATCTAACGGACATTCTACCCGCTGGCAACGGCCTATCCTTCGTTCTATCCATCAACGCGTCAAGATCGCGCTCCACTATTTGGTTAAAAACATTGGAGGCTCCAACCATTGCATAACCGCCCACACATAAAAGAAAGAGAACAAAGAAATCGATGTTGTCGGCTCCTAAAAGATAGCCTGCAACCGAAGAAAACAACACACTTATAGAAAGCCGAAACTTGGTGATTTCAGTAAAATTGCGAAGCAATGACTGCGAGCTGGAATGGGAATTGCTAATG
>JBLWTS010000141.1:0-5584 GCA_048270045.1 Aequorivita sp. | reverse complement strand
TGAAATCGTAAGTGGGTAAAAATAAGATTGTTGGCTAACGAAAATTATTGAGGCTTGAAAAGCTGCGGAAGTCAGGAAAGATAATAAACCTTCGCCTGTCTAATTTTTTAAATCAGTCTAAAGATGGGTTCACAATTTAAAAATGAATGGTACTCGTTGTTTTTAAATTGAATCTTTACCGAGATAACCGTGTTGGCGTAAATCTTCAACGTTATCGATACTAGAGCTTTTGCCATCTTTTATCAGAATATTTCGAGTGCTTATTTCAAGAACATCTTTATAATAATGGTCTGTAATAATAATACCTTTCTTCAATTTTAAAGCTTCTAAACTCTTTTTAATTTGAATTTTATAAAGTGGTTCAATCATCGAAAAAGGTTCGTCCAACATAAGAAAGGGATGGTCCAAGTTCGCCAATAACAAAACTTCAAGATAACGGACCTGCCCTAGCGAGAGTTCACCCACTTTATTGGAAGTATAGCTTGCAATATAGGGATCGTAAAAAACTTTGTCCTGCTTTTCCTCTCCAGAAGCATAAATAGGAATTAGATCGCGAACTTTTATGTTTTTTGGCAAATAGGAGTCTTGTGGCAAATAAGCAATTTGCTTTTTCCGAATATTTTCAGAAGGAGTGAAGACGCTGCCATTGATGGAACTGTTTATCGAGCCTTGCCGAATGGTTCCATAAATCATTTTCAACAAAGTAGATTTTCCTGAACCGTTCCTGCCAAAAATGCCCAAGATTTCCCCAGTTTCCAACGAAAATGAAACTTCTGATAGCACTTGTTTGCTTCCAAAATTTATTGAAGCGTTATGTAATTTGAAAATTGCCAAAAATGAAACTGATAAAAATGATTAATACCGAAAAGATTGGAATGCCTATTAAAAGATTGATAACAAAAGAAGCTCGCAATAGTTTCCACTTTGTGAGTCCGAGGTTAAAATAAAAATAGTACTGATTGCTGTAAAAGAATTGAAATCCCAAGAAACCAAAAGGCAAGGCGATAGTAGCGAAAATTATAAATCCCCAGAAAATTCCTAAAAACGCAATCGACATAATAGAGAATGCCGCAATAAAAGGAAGTATGGTTTTGTAAAATTGCCAATACGCCCCAATCATCATTTCGCTTTAGTTCTTTTTGTTAAGTCTTGCGCTTCTACATACAAGTCCTTTTTGATTTTGACCGTAGCAATTGGTTTGGATATTTTCAGAGTTTTCCAATTTGCAGTAGGATGGATCCACTGTTCTTTTCCATTAATAACCACAATCACTGGCATTTCAAAATTTTCCAAAATATTAACATACCTGTATTTAAGTGATTTTCCGTCAACTTCATATTCTATTTTTGGAATCTCGGTGGTTCTTAAATATTGGTTCCAAAACACCTTTAAGTCAAGTCCGCTCTTTTTTGAAATATATTCTTCTACTTGCTGGGTCGTAACGGTTTGATGATAAAAGGTTTTATTCAACCCACGAAGAATATCCCTCCATTTTTTATCATTGTCTATTAACTGGCGGATGGTGTGAAGAATATTGGCGCCTTTGTAGTAAATATCGCTGCTGCCACGGCTGTCTAAATTATATTGGCCAATTATTGGGCTGTCGTTCAGTATATTTTTGCGTAACCCGATAACATATTCCGAAGACGCCTTTTTTCCAAAGAAATAATCCAAATAGAGGTTTTCGGAATAACACGTAAACCCTTCGTGAATCCACATATCTGCCACATCCTTGTTCGTAATATTATTCGCAAACCATTCGTGCGCGCTTTCGTGAATAATTATAAAATCGAATTTTAATCCCCAACCTGAACCAGAAAGATCCCGTCCTAAATATCCGTTTTGAAACCCGTTGCCATAAGTAACGCTGCTCTGATGCTCCATTCCCAAGTATGGGGCTTCAACCAATTTATATCCATCTTCATAAAAAGGGTAGGGACCGTACCAATGTTCAAAAGCTTCAATCATTTTGGCTACTTGTTTAAATTGTTCCTTTGCCTTTTCTTCATGCTCTCGCAACACATAATAATCAAGATCTAACGGTCCTTTCTCGCCGTTATAGACTTCTTTCCAATGCACATAATCTCCTATATTGATGTTAACGCCATAAGTGTTTATTGGGTTTACAACTTCCCACACCCAAGTTTTGGTGGAGTCATGTTGAATTACTTCCTTAAGCCTTCCGTTGCTCACGTCCATTAGGTCTTTTGGTGCCGTTACCGAAATAGTTACACCCTTATCAGGCTCGTCGTACGGATGATCTTTTAGGGGCCACCAAACACTGGCGCCAATCCCTTGATTTGAAGTTGCGATAAAATCTTTTCCGTTGCTATCCTTTTCCCACGAAAAACCGCCATCCCAAGGCGGACGTTTGGCGACCCGTGGTTTTCCAGAGAAAAATAGGGTAATGTGATATTCCTTGCCTCTTTGTTGCTCTTCCTTTAGCTTTAAAAAATGCGCATTTCCTTCCGAAACAAATGATATTTCATGTCCGTTTTGAAGAATCCTATCAATTTTCATTGGCGCTTGAAGATCGATTTGCATCACCTGGTTGGGATTGATGACTTTGTAACTAATCGTGTTACTGCCTTCAATGTTTTTTTCTGAAGGGTTTACGCTTACTTTTAAATCGTAATGCATTACATCCCACCAAGCGCGCTCTGGCGTTATACTGCCTCGAAGGGTATCTGCACGAGTGAATTCTTGAGAGAAGACGGAAAAACCAAAAAGTAATAATACGAGGATACAGACTTTTTCTTTCATAAATATTTTTTTATCTAAATACTGAATTTGGAAAGACCACTACGCTTTCAAAACCGTTTGCTCCCACCGAAGCCACTCCAAAAAAAGAATTGTCAATAACGATTCCTTCCAATGTAAATTCTGATACATTGCCCACATAACGACCGTGGTCCCAAGTTGGGGAGGTGGTGTCGCGCCAATAGATTTTGTATCCTATGCCTCCATCCACTTTTTCCCATTTCAATTTTGCCGAAGCTTCAACAATTCCTCCAATCGACACACTTTTTGGTTCTGGCGGCGCCCATGCAATACTGGCTAGGTTTATGGCATTGACGGCGGTTAGCTTTGCGGCATAATCGAAATTTACGAATTTCAGCTTATCACCATATTCAATTCCGTTTTCGGTTCGTATATCTTGGTGCTGTTGGTTGTAGTTTTCGTGGGCTTCCATGATTCTAATTCCCGCCCAGCCCAGATCATTAAACGGACGATGATGTCCGCCTCGGCCAAAACGATCCAACCTGTAAACCATTATTGGGTTCATTTCAGGCATATACTTTTTGGTGGTTTTATATACATAACGTGCCAGTTGTCTGGAAATTCCATCTACTTCTCCGCCGTAAAACCTTCGGAGTTGTCGTTCCTTTTCAGTTTCGGTGGGAGGCACAGGTTCAGAGAAAATCCTAAAATCCCGATTGCTTATTACACCATCCACACCTTTTATATTTCCGATCATATCATTATTAAAAACACCTATAATTTCCCAACCTTTGTTTTTGGCAAATTCAGCAAATCCCTTCCCGCCATAGAGACCTTGTTCTTCCCCGCTTAAGCCCAAATAGATAATGCTGTTTTCAAATTTGTATTTTGACAAAACCCTAGCAGCTTCAATTGTTCCCGCCATTCCGCTGGCATTGTCATTTGCTCCCGGAGCATCTTTTGTAAAATCATTGCCATCGCTGTTACGAGAGTCGATGTCCCCGCTCATAATGATAAACCGATTGGGATATTTTGTGCCTTTCTGAACCGCAGCGACGTTTACAATCCAAACGTCCATCGGGATTCTAGGATTGCCTTCGGCTTTTACCAAATCTTTTTGAAAAAAGACGTTTAAACAACTTCCGCAGTCTTTTGAAATAGTTTCAAACTCAGATTTAATCCATCTTCTTGCGGCGCCGATACCACGGGTGTTGCTAATGGTATCACTAAAGGTATTTCGAGTTCCGAAATTTGCCAGGGTTGTAATATCCTTTTCTATTCTTGCTGAAGAAACAGCATTAATGATGTCGTAAATTTTTTGGTCCGGAATCTCAATTTTTTGTGGGTTTTGCGAAAATGAAATGACACTATAAAATGAAAAGAGGAAGGGTAGAAACTTTTTCATTTGGAGGAATTTTTATTAAAAGTACCAAAAAATCTAGGTAAGAGCTACAAGGGGGAAAAAAACCTTGCGGGATGCTTTTTCATTTCAATACTTTTCAGCTACCAAAGCCAGTTTTTTTCCGTTGGGACTAATCGCCATTCGAGTTACAGTCTTTATCCCAAATTCCTCTAGCGATGCGACCTTATTCCATTCCGGTAGTCCCAGCGTGTCGTATAAATAAAGTTTGTTTCCAATTGCAGTTAAAATTTGTGTGTCGTTCAGCCAAACAAAATCTTGGATTCCAAAAGGCAATTCACAAATAAAGTAGCTTTCCTTTGAATCCATATCCAAAACGTATAGATCAAGGTTTTCAGATTCATTTACCAGGGTGTACGCCATCGAATTGGTTTTCGGCACTTTTTGCAGGGATCTTCCGGCATTTTCAAACAATGGAGTTACAGATTTTGTTTTTAAATCGATCATTACTAAATTCATATCAGAACCTGATAGCACAGTGGCTAGAATCTTTTCGTCATTATAAAATGTGAAATAGGCGACTTCTAAATTTTCTATTAATTCTGAAGAAAGTCCCGTTTCAGGATTATACTTATACAAACGTTGCTTTCCATCTTTGTCAAGTCTTACGGCCGCAAAATCATTACTGGAAGGGAATTTTTGAGGTGAATATTCGCCTCCTTCCGTTTTTTTGTTTACCCATTTCTGAAGTTTGGAAGTCAAATTATATTCTGAAATATCTGTTTGCCCGCCGTTGTTACCAGCAAAAACAAGAGTTTCATTAGAAATAAAAGAAGGCTGATTGTCGTAGCCTTCATTGTTTGAAATATTACGGGCATTAAGTAATTCCAATCCTTCATAGGCAGGAGCAATATCAAAAACAAAGATTTCGGTATTGTCCTGGGCAAAGAGGAATCCGCTAAAAAGAAATAGAATTGAAAATAAGAACTTATTCATCGATAAAGGTTTTGCTTCAAAAATAGCAAACTTTGAGCCAAAGGGACAAAGCTTCTTTTGAGCCTTGATAAATTCGATAAAAGATTTTTTGGATTCAGATTAAATATCGCGGTTACGAAAGAAAAAACCTCCCAAATCTAAAAATCTGGAAGGTCTGATATTTTTAAGATATCTACAAGGTTTTCCTCCTCCTGCAGACGAGTTGAAACCTTGCAGGAGAAATTGCAGGATAAATTAAAAGGGATATTTGTTTTCTGCGATTACTTTTTCTGCAATAGTTCTACGCAATTGCCCAATGTTCGGCATGTTTTGATATTTGGTGAATCGCTTAAGTCCCATCAACATTGCGCGTTGCTCATCGCCTTCCGCGAAAGAAAGAATTGCTTCTTTTGCTTTTACTGTGATAATATCTACAGCGTGATACAAATACAATTGAGACATGGCAATCTGTTCGGTTTGAGAATCTTCTCCAAATCGTTTCGCGTTCTTTTCGGTTCTTAATATTGC
>JBLWTS010000140.1:0-5594 GCA_048270045.1 Aequorivita sp. | reverse complement strand
TATTTTTAAAGCTTTAAATACCTTTTTGATTCCCTTTTTATTTTCAGAAAGCACAATCAACACATCATCGGCGTTGATTACTGTACTACCGTTCGGGGTAATATATTTTTCATCTCTTTTTATCATTGCAATAATGGCTGTTTTTGGAAATTCTATATCGACAATCTTCTTGCCTACAATTTTACTTCCAACAGCTATTCCTATTTCCCGCATTTCGGTTTTAGGATGTTCTTCCAGAAATTTTTCTGACGGAGTCAAGATTTTTTCAGTACTAGGAATACTAACGTTCAACCATTTTGCAACCACCGAAAGTGTGGTTCCTTGAATCAAGATGGAAGTAAGAGAAATGAAGAAAACAATATTGAAAATCATATTTGCCTTATCAATACCCGCCAAAAGTGGATAAGTCGCAAATACAATAGGAACAGCTCCTCGAAGACCAACCCACGAAATATAAAATCGCCTACGCAATTTCATTTTAAAAGGAATGAGACTTAAAAAAACCGCTACTGGTCGCGCTATAAAAATTAAAAACAATGAAATCACAAGACCCACACCAATGACAGGAACTATCTGCGAAGGAAACACCAAAAGGCCTAAAGTTAAGAAAAGGACTATCTGCATAAGCCATGCAAGTCCATCGTACATTTTTAGGATTGTTTTTTTATGAATTAAGTACTGGTTTCCTAAAAAGAGTGCACAAATATAAATGGCTAAGAAGCCATTGCCTCCAACAAAGTCGGTTACGGAAAAGGTTATAAACATCAACGCAATTACAAGAACCGGATAAAGTCCTTCAAAGTCGAGATTAATTCGGTTGATTATTATCTTACTTAACTTTCCAAAACCAAAACCTGCAATACCTCCAAGAATCATTTGCTGAAAAAACAGTGGAATCATGGAAGCTAAACCTTTATCCTGATTGATTACCAACCCTAAAAAAGCAATTGTCAGGACGTAAGCCATTGGATCATTACTTCCGCTTTCCATCTCTAGTGTTGGCCGCAAATTGGCGCGAAGTGCTAGGTTTTTGGATCGTAAAATTGAAAATACTGCAGCGGCATCTGTTGAGGAAACAATGCTTCCCAAGAGAAGGCTTTCATAAATTGTAAAGTCGGTTACGTAATATACGAATGTTCCTAGTCCGACAGCTGTCATTAAAACTCCCAAAGTTGAAAGCACGAAACCTTCTTTCATTATTGGTTTTACAGCTTTCCAATCGGTATCAAGTCCACCGGAAAAAAGAATAAAGTTTAAGGAAATTATCCCAATTAATTGAGCGATTTGCGGATTGTCAAAACTAATGCCTCCAATACCATCTTCTCCAGCTAGCATTCCAATTCCAAGGAATAGAACCAAGGTAGGAACGCCAAATTTATACGAAGTTTTTCCCGCTACGATACTTATAAAAAGTAATAGGGAGCCAACAAGGAGAATGTTTTCAATCGTTAAATCCAATAACTATAAGTTTAAATTTCGCATTTCCGCAAATTACAAATTAAAACGTTTTAATATACATCAAACAAACCTGAAGCACGGAAAACAAGTTTTTAAAATTAGGAGTACATATTCACAAATAACCCTAATTTTACATTAAACAGGTATTGAGCAATGACTATTAAAAAAATAGAACTTCGTAAGATTAACGTAACACGCTACATTACTCCTCTTAGAGAAGGAGGGTCTTTGCCTGCACTAACCGAAGCTGATGACGATTTTAAATACGTTTTAAAGTTTCGTGGAGCAGGTCACGGCGTCAAAGCATTAATTGCGGAGTTATTGGGTGGAGAAATAGCGAGAACTTTAGGATTAAAAGTTCCAGAATTAGTTTTTGCAAATCTCGACGTGGCATTTGGAAGAAGTGAAGGAGATGAGGAAATACAAGATCTGTTAAAAGGAAGTCATGGTTTAAATCTAGCACTTCACTTTCTTTCTGGGGCCATAACATTTGATCCAGTAGTTACTCAAGTAGATGAAAGATTGGCTTCACAAATAGTATGGCTGGATGCATTTACCACAAATATAGACCGCACCGTAAAAAACACCAATATGCTGTTATGGCACAAAGAACTTTGGTTGATAGACCATGGAGCCACATTTTATTTTCATCATTCGTGGGACAATTGGGAAAAAGCCGCATTGAGTCCATTCCCATATATAAAAGATCACGTTATATTGCCACAAGCTGCATTAGTTGAGGAGATAAATGACGAAATGATTACCCTTTTACCAAATGAAAAATTACGCGAAATAACCAACCTCATCCCTGCCGAATGGATGGAATGGGAAGGCACTGAAATGACGCCCGAAGAAATTCGTGAAGTGTATTTTCAATTTCTGGTGCATCGAAGAAATAATTCAAACAACTTTGTAAAACAGATTCAAGATGCCAGGGAAACACTTGTATGAATACGCCGTAATCCGATTGGTGCCACGCGTAGAACGTGAGGAGTTTTTGAATGTTGGTATTATTCTGTTCAGCAAAAACGCCAAATATCTGAACTGTAAATGTCATATCAATACCGAAAAGCTAAGTCTCTTTTCTTCCGAACTGGAAGTTGAAGAAATTGAAAAAAACCTTAAGGCTTTTACTGAAATTTGTTCTGGCTCCAAAAATGGTGGTCCTATTTCCGCATGGGAAATTCCCGATCGGTTCCGCTGGCTTACTGCACAACGAAGTTCTTCACTTCAAACTTCACGTCCGCATAATGGGTTTAGTGATAATTTGGATGAAACTTTGGAACGGTTATTTGGGGAGTTGGTGTTGTAAAAAATGAGGAGTCAAGCCATCTAGATACTTGAAGCACCTCACTCTTTACCCATTACAGACTTATGTAATTGAGGTCTGTAATGACTATTCAGAAAACTCAATAATCTCACCCCGATATGAAATGGTTCCTCGATCCCCGCTACTAATAATAAGAGTAGCATGGCCAGAATTGTTTACCGATAAAGATAATTTATAGTTATCACCATCACTTACCACTAAATTAACTCTGTAATTCTTCTTCTTTTCAATGTGGAAATTCTCAGGTTTTCCTTCAAATCCCATCCCTTTATCGGGGTTCATCGCCGCTCCACTGTATGCTCTTCCATAAAAGGGAAGATTGCTGATAATCATTTCTGGAGTGAAACTAACTGTATAAATACTACTCGATAATTTTTTACGAGGACCGCTAGTTGGATAGACGGAATTGGCCACAAATTCAAAAGTTTTTGAATGTAACAAAGCTTCAATCTTACTGCTTTCAAGGCTTTCTTTATTTGTATGCGATTTTATATCCTTCACTTGTACAGAAACATTTCCTATTAGAAAGCAAAATACAAATGCGAATAAAATTCTTTGAGTTTTCATGGATTGTTCTATTAAGTGAATAAAGATAAATCAAGTATTATACCGAAAACAAATCTTAAAATATAATTTCAATGCTTTGAAACGGATAAATCCTTGGCGTTATTTATTTATTGACTATTACTTCAAATCAATCTCCTTTAAATTCTCAATTCTATTTCGTTGAAGAAAATCGTCAATGGTTTCAAAGTGTTCTATTACCCGTTTGTTCTTAAATTCAAATACTTTTTCTGAAAGGCCGTGAAGAAAATCGCGATCGTGCGAAACAAGAATTAAGGTGCCGTCGAACTGAAGCAAGGCTTCCTTTAAAACATCTTTCGACTTCAAATCCAAATGATTCGTTGGCTCATCTAGAATCAAAACATTCACGGGTTCTAGCAACAATTTCACCATTGCCAATCGTGTTTTTTCACCTCCTGAAAGCAAACCTACTTTTTTATCAATATCGTCGCCGCTAAACATAAAACGACCGAGAATGTTTTTAATTTGTGTTCGGATTTCACATTTGGCAACCTCATCCACGGTTTGAAAAACGGTGAGTTCCTTATCCAAAAGAGCGGCTTGGTTTTGGGCAAAATACCCCACTTTGGCATTATGACCAAGGGTACATTTTCCTTCAAAATCTATTTCGCCCATAATGGCCTTAATCATTGTGGACTTCCCCTCGCCATTTCTTCCCACAAAGCTCACTTTCTGACCTCGTGAGATACTCATGTTCGCATCATTGAAAACCACATGATCTCCATATTTTTTAGTGAGCCCTTCAGCAATAACGGGATAATCTCCACTGCGTTGTGCTGGTGGAAATCGCAAAGCTAAAGAAGAAGTATCTATTTCATCAATCTCAATGATTTGAAGTTTTTCCAACATCCTTTCGCGGGAATTCACTTGGTTAGTTTTAGAATACGTTCCTTTAAACCGCTCTATAAACTGCTGGGTTTCTGCAATGAATTTTTGTTGCTCTTCGTAAGCTTTTATTTGATGAGATCTTCTATCGGCACGCAATTGTAAGTAATGACTATAATTGGCTTTGTAATCGTAAATACGCCCCATTGTAACTTCAATGGTACGGTTTGTAATATTGTCTATGAAAGTTCTATCGTGCGAAATTACGATTACGGCTTTGGCTTTGTTCAGCAAGAAATCTTCCAACCAAATCACTGATTCAATATCGACGTGGTTTGTAGGCTCATCCAGCAAAATCAAGTCAGGTTTTTGAAGCAATAGTTTTGCCAATTCAATCCTCATGCGCCATCCACCACTGAATTCTGAAGTTTGACGATGTAAATCATTTCTTTTGAAACCAAGGCCTCGCAGTGCTTTTTCTACTTCGGCTTCGTAGTTTATTTCTTCGAGAGCATAATATTTCTCACCTAATTCAGCTACTTTGGTGATGATGTTCATATAGGCATCACTTTCATAATCGGTTCGGGTTTCTAACTCTTTATTGAGCCGATCCATTTCGTCCCGCATTTCAAAAATCTGCTTAAAAGCCTTGGAAGCTTCTTCAAAGACAGTGCAGTTGTCATCTGTCAATAAATGTTGGGGTAGGTATGCGATAACGGCATCTTTTGGCGCGCGCACATTGCCTCTGGTCGGAGTTTGTTCGCCTGCGATTATTTTCATCATCGTGCTTTTTCCTGCACCATTTTTCCCCATTAGGGCAATTTTGTCATTTTCGTTTACTACGAAACTAACATCGCTAAAAAGTGTATCGCCGCTGAATTCTACAGCCAAATTATCTATTGAAATCATATTCTAATATGTGTTTTTTAGACCTACAAGGAGCCCCGCTGAAAAAGCGGGGAACACCTTGCAGGATGCATAATTCATTTTGGAATGACGAAGGACGAAAAGACATAGGACGTAAGACGAATAATTCCGTCAATGAGATTTTGTCTCACGTCTTAAGTCCTTTTGTCTTAGGTCTTTTTTTAAAGGCTGCAAAACTATTAAAAAGAAGTTGATTATTGGGTGCTTGAGTTAATGAGTTATTTAGGCAACAAGTTTAAACAACTCTATAATTAATAACCTAATAACTCTAACTGGGAAGACCTACAAGGAGCCCCGCTGAAAAAGCGGGGAACACCTTGCAGGATGCATAATTTGCACGCTCAAATAATTCAATAATTAATAACTCTTACAATAAAGAATGTTATTAAAAAAATCATTGTTGTCCGATAAAAATCTAAAGTAGCAAAAATAGCATTGTCGTTGCCTTATTTTACTGGATTGTGTTCCG
>JBLWTS010000139.1:0-5776 GCA_048270045.1 Aequorivita sp. | reverse complement strand
GCAACAGACCAACAAGCCAATTATTGAAGTCGCCATTGCCAGCGGCTTTGTCAGCTCTAGCCATTTTAGTAACTGCTTCAAAGACTACTTTGGCGTTGCACCCAGTAACTTTAGAAAGCGTTCAAATCAGTCTCAATCCTAGTCGTCTAATATTCAGGAATGGAATCCTAAAAATGAAGCAACTCCTTAATAAGAATGTCTTTCGTAAGTTAGACTTTCAACATATTGCAGTGTTTGTTTCTCTATTTGAAACAAAAAATGCAAAACAAACATCTTATGCACTCAATATTAGTCAACCAACAGTTAGCTACTGTTTAAAAAAACTAAGAGAGTGTTTTGACGATCCTCTATTTATCGTAACTGGTAATGGTTTCACTCCGACACTACAAGCACAAGAGATAGAACCTTATTTAAGAAACGTTATAGAAGCTCTGAATACTGCTTCTTCACTGCAAGAACCTACTTCTATTTTGAAGGATCGAACAATACGTCTTTGTGCTCCAGAGTACTTTGAGCAACTTATTCTTCCAAAACTAGCCAAGCAAGTTAATGATAGCTCCTTAAACGCCTCCATTCGATTAGATAGATTGGGGCAAGAGCTACCAATTGAGCAGCTCTTTGCCGGAAAGTTAGATATGATAATAGGCCTTGGACCTGGATATCATCGTCTTCACCCATCTTTAGACTGGCAGTCAATCATGGAAGACCGATTTGTATGCTTGTCAAAATCAAACACCGAGCGAGAAATCACGCTCGATGAATATTGCCAAGTAAAACACGTATACCCCACACCTTGGCTCTCTCAAAATAACATGATTGATAGTTGGCTAGAAAAGCTAGGATTAACCAGACAAATCGCTATTCGAGCCAGCACTTATCAAGGCTGTATTAATATACTTGCCGAAACCCCGTACATGTTAATGCTTCCAGAAAGACTAATTAACGTATTACTAATCCCTAGTACCATTAAGGTACATCAAGCGCCGCCAGGTGCACCAAACTTTACCCTAGATCTAATGTGGGAAAGAAAGTCAGCTAACAAACCACTAGCAACCTGGCTTAGAAAACAGCTTATTAGTATCGGGCAATCACTCTAATCAACATATTTGTCATAATGAGCTGGGTTGAATCGAGATACGATAAGCATCATAACAACAAACACTCCAGCCAATAAAACCCATGCGAAAGAGAAACTATGTGTTGCATCTTTGATTGCTCCAGCAATCAGAGGCGACACACTCGCAATTAAATAACCAACACCTTGAACAAAAGCTACAATTCCTCCCGCACGCCTTGGATCAGCATGATGGTCCATGGCGATAATAATGCATAAAGGAAATAAACCACCTATACCAACCCCTAGCAAACCGCACCATAGCAAAGGCACCGCTACTGGAGCTAGCCATAACCCACAAAAACCAATCACGGATAGCAACAACATTACATAGGTCACGCTGCGTCGATCGGAACTACCACGCGAAAAGTTTGGCGTGATTAAGGCTGAAAAAACTTGTACCAGTGTCATAAACCCAAGCAATAAACCGGATTCAGAAGCCCCCCATCCTAATGTCTGATAAAAAGGCGGTAACCACGCCAATAAACAAGTATATCCCGCAGTACCTAACCCAAAGAAAATAGATAACGTCCAAGCACGAGTCAGTTTATGCGGCGGTGTGGATTTCAACGGCGCCATACCTTTCGGTAAATGCAGATCTAAACCATCCTTCTTAGCACTCCATGCCAATAAGGTTATTGCGGCTATAATCCCCCAAGATGACAATGCCGCCTGCCAACTATCTAGAGTAGCCTCTAACAATGGAGTCATTGCAGCAGAGAGTGCAGCTCCCCCCATTAAAGCACTCATATATAACCCCATAGCAAGTGTTGTGTGTTTAGGCATAGAGCTTTTCACCAGCATAGGCATGATTGCTTGAACTAACGCAATACCAATCCCTGAAACGAGAGCTGTCAACGACAAAGAGACAATATCGCCTGTGTAGAAGCGAAGACATGTAGCCACTCCAATTAGTAATACTGAAAGGCTCATTGCTTGGCGAGGCCCCATTTTCAGAGCGAGCTTCATGCCAAAGAATGACGCAAAGCCCATTGCCGCAACAGGTATAAAGGTGAGCAACGCAGCCTGAGTAAAGCTAATTCCTATATCCGCTTGAATACTGCCCAACACAGGACCAATAGAGGCCATAGAAGGCCTCAGATTCATACCCACTAATATGAGCACTAGCCATGTAAATATTGATGTGGACGATGAAGACTTATCTTGCATCGACAGCGTTTGCGTATGAGACATATAAATTCCTTATTTTAGACATATTAGAAGTAAAGGCTTTCTCCACACCCCAATAAAATTGGGATTTCAAGTAGTTTATGTCTCATTTTTTAATTCAAATTTAATATTAAAAAAGAGGAGTTTTAATTTTTAGAACTCACCTAAAAGATAAAGCATTAGACTAACTTTCGTTCTAAATACTCAAAGAGAAGGGATTTTAAAATGGAAAATGTGATTCAAGATGAATATAAAAAAACAAACATATGGAAGAAGTTTGGAGTTTTAATAGAGCCTACTGATACTAATCACATAAAACACCATAACTCCTCAAAAGATTTATATAAGTTAATCTCAGAATACGGCGTCGTGATTTTTAGAGGCTTTGAAGGTAATGAAAAAGACTTTGCGCAATGGGTTGCAAACCACTCTGAACATGTGACCTTAGACCCTGCACGAAAAAGCGACACCCCTAACATTGCAGCCATTCAAGTTGGAGATGTAGAAATGGGGCTTCATCGAGAAAATGCCAGCCTGCCCTATGTACCCGATTTACAGTGGTTTTATTGCAAAAAAGAAGCTACTCATGGCTCAGAAACTACTTTCTGTGATGGAGAGGCTGTGCTCGAGGCGTTTACTAAAAGTACTCGTGAGAGTTTTTTGAATAAAAGAATACGATATGACAGAAAGCTACCATGGAATCGGGTACGTCGATATTTAGCAATCGAACATAAATGCTCTGAAGAAGAGATTAACGACGACATTTTCAAACATGTCCAAGCTAAACAGCCACTTCACCATTTCATACGTATTGATAATGAAACCATTCACTCAGTTCGCGATACATTTGCAGTATTACCAGGCCTTTCTGGGCGCATAAGCTTCTGTAATTCTATTCTAGGACCAAGCGTAAATTATGAACCACCTCGTATCTGTTGGTCCGACGATAGCGATATTAGCGCAGAAATCCTCACTGAAGTTGAAAATGTGACACGGACACTCACGGAAGAGCTTTTCTGGCATAAGAATGATTTTGTTGTTGTTGATAACAATCGAATTATGCACGGCCGAAGAAAGCTATCAGATCCAAGTCGTTTAATTTTTGGTGCTCAAAGTTACTTAAAAAAAGGAATTTAAAAAATGTCTATCCGTAAAATGCTCCTTGATGCATTAGAAAAAAACACAGACCATCTAGTAGTAAAAGAACTTAATGGAAAAGAATTTGGCCTTCAAGAGCTTAAACGAGATGTACTAGCGCTGGAAAAAGCTTTATCCGTACAAATAGATTCTCCAAGCAATACTATTATTGGTATTGCTATGCGCTCTAGCTATGACTGGGTGAAAACTTTTTTAGCCGCCTTAAAATTTGGCGCAGTCATATTGCCTGTACCACTTGACTTTACTGATGAGCAAATCTCTAGCCTATTAGGTAAGGCCAGTTTAGTCATTACCAATGACCACTTGGTACAAGAAAGAATTGCGAAGATATTACCTAGTAAGCAAATTTTTAATAGCTGTGGAATGCCTCTAAATAGAAACCCTATTCAAAGTGCATCAACAATTCCAGAAGACATCATTGCCATTATTCATACCTCAGGAACGACATCTTCTCCTAAGGGAGTAATGATACGTGACGAAGGTTTAGGAATACTCGTAGAAAGCTTGTTTACAAGGGTTCCCAGTAAACCTCTAAGTTACTTATCTGTCGTTCCTATGAGCCTGTTGATTGAGCAGGTTCTCGGAATTGTGATGCCTTTACTATCAGGTGGACACACGGTATTCATGCCAAAAGCGTTCCCTGAGTTTGGTCAAGGTGTACAGCAAGCGGAACAATATATTGCATTATTTAAGGATGCCAAACCAAATTTTGGGTACCTTCCTCCTGAGTTACTTTCTTGTCTTTCTAAACAACTCGACATTAAAGACAAAATTAGTTTACTAGGCCCTAACGATCCACACTTTATTACTGGTGGAACTAACGTCCCAGAAGCTTTGCTTCTTGATTTACAAGAAAAGAATATTAAGGTTTTTGAGGGCTACGGGTTAAGTGAAAATAGCTCTGTCGTATCTTTAAACTACCCAGATAACAATCGCATTGGATCTGTTGGAAAACCTTTACCAAGCAATAGTTGTAGAATAGAAAATGGCGAACTTATCGTAAAAAGCAGCACATTATGTGCTGGCTATTATTCTCTAGACGAAACAAGCTGCGACATTATAAAAGATGAATTACATACCGGTGATTTGGCTGAAATAAAAGACGAGTTTATTTATATAAAAGGAAGAAAAAAACACGTCATCATACTAGCAAATGCTCGAAATGTCTCTCCTGAGTGGGTTGAAAAGAGTTATAAGAAACTGCCATCAGTTGATGATTTAGTTGTAATCGGTGATGGAAAAAATCATTTGTCTGCAATTATTTTCACTAAAAAAGGCATTTCAAGCATTCAACAGGAACAGACTGTTATTAACGAAATGTTACCTGAGTTTGCACAAGTAAAAGATTGTATATTAGTTAATGACTATGACGCTTTTCGGGAAAAATTTTATACCGTAACAGGCCGTCCTATGAGAGAAAAAATAGCCTCTTTTTTCTATAAATCAGAACCAAAGGAGTTGGTAGCATGATCACTAAAATAGCAAAAGATAAGAAAACTTACCTTGATTTACAACACTCTGTTCAAGCGAGTTACTTAGAGTATTTTAATGCTCACATTATCCCAATGCCTGAGTTTTTCTATTGCCTACATCATAGTGAAAGCAACCCAAAAGGAGAGGCATGTATCGGAATCAGCCGACTTGCGTCACAAACAGTAATGTGCGAGAGCTATCTAGATAAACCGATTGAAGAAGTTCTCTCTACAGATAGAAGTAAAATTGTAGAATTAGGCTCATTAGCTAGCTTTGGATCTGCTGGACATGGCGTAAAAATGCTTGGAGAAGCATTAATTTCTCTAAAAGAACAAAACTATCGCTATGGTATTATGACTGGAACACGACAAATCAGAAAAATGCTTAAGCGTTTAAAAGTAGATTTTGACGTACTAGCAAATGCTAGCCAAGATAAGATCTCAGGCGGAATTGACAATTGGGGAAGCTATTATGAATTTGATCCTCAGGTATGTGTCGTAGATTTACAATACTGTGACCCTGACACAAACTTTCTCTTAAAAAGAGAAGCATGTACTTATCAGTCAACAAACCTAACAGCTGCTATATCTGCTTAAAAATAGGGCGTTATATATTTATAACGCCCTACTTAACTACTCAACTTCAATAATTTCGTAGCTATGAACAATGTTTACACCACCACGCTCAAGCATAAGAGATGCTGAGCAATACTCTTCCGCAGACAGTTTTACTGCACGCGCCACATGACTTTCTTTGATCTTGCGACCCGTTACGACAAAGTGCACACGAATTTCAGTAAATACAGAAGGCACTGCGTCTGCACGATCCGCATCAATCTGCGCTACACAAGACACAACATCT
>JBLWTS010000138.1:0-5808 GCA_048270045.1 Aequorivita sp. | reverse complement strand
CTGGAGAGTTATTTCAGGAATAGAAGATTAACAATTTAAAAGCGAGGCAATATCTTCATATTAAGTGTTAATTATTTGAATTGGTTAGTTAGTTAAAAGTCCTCGCTTTTTTAAAATAAAATAGTTCGTTGATATTATGTGGCTTGTATTTGGACGAGGGTTCGATTCCCTCCAGCTCCACAAATAGTCGTTTAAAATTTCCTAGAAGTTCATCTAGCATGGTAGATATTTGGGGTTGACTGGTTTTGACTGTATAAAAAAGCATAAAGTAGAATTATTTAAACATAACTTCAAAAGTTATAAAACTTTTCAATGAGCCATTAAGAATGGCATCATAGAACGCTAAAGGGGAGCGACATCCCCTTTTTTTTAAAACAAATAAGTATGAAAAAATACATCATCATATTGTTAATGTTTTCCTTGGCTTTTTTTTGCAGCTGCCGAGTAGCCAAAAAAGATTGGGTAAAAGAAAACTACACAGAAAAAGCAACTACTCAAGGAATTAGAGTAGTTCAAGACAGCACATTTAAAAGTGAGATTTCGAAATTAGAAACATCTATACATAAAATCGAAACATCTATACATAAAATCGAAACTTTTAAGACTACCGAAAACCAAACCGAAAACACCACAGTTTCCGGATCCATCACAGCCGAAGAAGGCAAAGAAAAAAGCGTTACCATAGGAGGAACTACTATAAAAAGCCATGGAGCCAACGTCACGTTTGAAACCACAAGCAGCAAAGCCATTTCCAAAGAATTTCAAGAAAGTTTCCAGCAAATTTCCAAAGAACTTCAGGAGAAATCCGTAAAGCTTCAGGAAGTACAAACAGAATTAATTTCGCTTAAAAGTGAATTTGCAAGTTTTGTATCAACTTACCAAAGCGAAAAAAACGCAAAAACAAAAGAAGTTAAAAAAACAGGCTTTCCGTTTGGTGTTTGGATCCTGATTGCTGTAGTATTAATTGTGCTGGTTTTTATTTGGTATTTCAGAAAATCTATTCCTTTTTTAAAATAAAAAACAATGAGATTTCTAAACTTTCTCATGGTTTTAAAAGAGTAAGATAACAGTAAGAATCTTACTGTTTTAGAAACACCCAAAAAACATGTCTTAACAATTTGTAAGCAATCTAAATAGATTAGCTGAAAATTGTACAATATGCGATTCAATCCTTTATTAAACGACCTCTTTAGAGGCGAATGGCTTTTAGATGTTGCTTGGATTTCAACTGCAGCACCTTTGGTTCAAAACCTTTTAGAAGGCGTTGCCAATGTTCAGCAAATTGATGAGAATGAAAGCGCACTATCTATTATAGACGCTTCCGGACATCAAGTTAATCCTAGAAATGGTATTCCAGAAAACAGTGTAGCTGTTGTTAGTATGATTGGCGCAGCCATGAAATACGGAAACGCTTGTAGTTTTGGAGCCGATGATATTGCACGAGAATTAGCTTTTGCTAATGCCAATCCAAATATATCAGCAATCATTTTCAAGTTAGATGGTCCTGGAGGCGCTGTAAGCGCTATTGGTCCATTATTAACCTTTGCAGCCGAAAAGAAAAAGCCAGTCATTGGTCTAGCCGATGCTTGCTTGTCTTTACACTATTGGGCAGCAGCTGGAGTTTGCGATTACATTATGGCAGACAATGATATATCTGCACGCTTTGGAAGTATTGGTGTAGTCTCACAATTTATGGACGCAAAAAAACACTGGGAAGATAAAGGCTTCAAGTTCCATGAAATCTATGCCGATGAAAGTCAGCACAAAAACGAAGTATTCAAACTGGCTTTAGAAGGTAAGTACGATAAAATAAAATCCGAAATATTAAACCCTATGGCTCGTAAGTTTCAAGCAGCTGTAAAATCAGCACGTCCAAACTTACGCCTGGAAGAAGAAGGCATCCTTTCCGGAAAGACCTTTGATGCCGACAAAGCATTAGGTATTGGTTTAATTGATGGTATTGGCACGTTTAAACAAGCTGTTGAGCGCGCCAAAATGCACGCGGAGTTATACACTCAATCATAAATTTAATCATTAATCAAAAAACGAAGACGTTATGAAATTAAAATTTTCACAGTTAAAAATGTTCGCAGTTACATTGTCAGTTTTTGGCAAATTGTTTGGCTGGAAGGACGAAGTCCCAATTGAAGGGAAAGAAATTAAGCTTTCTGAAGAAGAAAAAAAGAAAGCACAGGAAGCCCTTGGGGAAAACTTTGACCTAGATACAGTTCTAGGGCAAATGAACAAAGAAGTTGCTGCTGTAATGGATGCAGAGGCAGGTAAACAAACAGAGCTTGAAGCAGCTCGAAAAGAGTTAGCCGCTATTATGTCTAAAGCAGGCTACAATGAAGAAGAAAAAGAAAAGTTGTTGGATTCAGCTGAAGGCAATGAAATTCAATTAGCTGCTCAAATCAAAGCTTTAGGCGCTACCATGAATGGTAAAATGTCTGATATGCAGGCTAAAATTGATAAGCTTGTAAATGATCCGGAAGCTGACACGCCAGACGAAGTATTGGAAGCTGCTACCAAAGTTGGTAAAATTGTCCACAGTGCCACGCACCTATTTGGATCCAACAAAGCCTATGACGCTTTTGATGGTAGAAACTGGAATAAGCGTGCAGCTGGCATGACAACTTCAGCCACAGATTTTAGCGACAAAGTTCAGGTTGATAAACTTAATGGCGATTTAGATTTATACTATCGTGAGAATCCGGACAAAATCAAATCCTTACATCGCGACACCTTTGGCTTGCCTTCGTTCTGGCCAAAACGTTTAAATGTAGACGATCGTGTTTCTGATGGTACCATTCTTACTGCAGAGATTACGCAAGCACGTAAGTTGCCATGGTTACCAAAAAACAAGCAGAAAATTGAAGCTGAAGAAGGTAAAATTTATCCAGTACAAATTGATGCTGAATTTATAGGTTTCAATCTTCAGAAAATGGAAGCTTCTTGGTTAAACATGATGAACAAAGAAGGCTCTCAAGCTTACAAAATGAGCTTTGTGATGTTCCTGGTTTCTGAATTGGATAAAAAAGCTAGAGTTGAAGACCGTGTTTCTTCTATAAAAGGTATTCACGTAGCCACTCCAGATAGTGCTACTACAGCTGCTAGCTACATGCAACGTCAAAACGGATTGCTTTACCAAATTTGGAAAGCTATTAATGTAACTAAAAAATTAAAGCCATTTAATTTAGGATTACCAACTTCAGCAAATATTGTTGACTATGTTGATGATATGATTGAAGCGCTTCCGGAAGACGTAAGATACACGCAAGGTCTTAAGTTCTACTTAAGTAAAGATTGGTTAAAAGCCTACAAGCGTAGATACGAATTGGAGCATGGAACCTATACCGATTATAAAGGTTATCCTGAAAACCCTAAAGACTACAACAATATCGAGTTTGTGCCATTAGTAGATCTTTCCGGATTGGATATCATGTTCATTACCTATGATGACAACATTGAGATTTTAGAAAATGTACCTGCTGAAAAGAGCAAGTACCACTTCGAAATGTTGAAGCGTATCATGTACATTTTTGCTGATTACAAATTGGGTATTCGTTTAATCCATATTGGTGCCTCAACTGCTCCTGGTGATCCAGACGAGTTTAAAGTACAAACCATTTGGGCAAACAATGCACCAGTATTCAGTAGTGATACTTTTGTTCCTGTTTATGATGATGCCACTGGTAAAGTAGCATTAACGTATAGCAACTTGGTTGTTGATGATGCTTGGGCCACAACTATCACCGAGTTTACAGGTGGTTATGCAGGTCAAATAATCCGTATAAAAGGTAACACCTCTATTGCAGGAGCCACTACGGTTGCTGATGGTGCTAAAATCAACTTAACAGGTGATGCGGCATTTAACTTACAGTCGGGAGGCACATTGACATTGCGTAACAATGGTGATGGAACCGTTACCGAAATTAAGCGTACAACAGCTCCAGCAAGTTTACCAGATGGTACTATAGAGTTTGCTACAGATACGTTTAACGCAGACGCAGGAAACACATTTGCCTATACAGGTGGTGTAGATACATTAGCTAGTATTACTGGCGGTGTTGAAGGACAGCAAATTACTATTCATGGTAGTGCAGCAGGCGCATTAACATTAGCTGATGTTGCTGATAATATAGATGTTAATGCAGGATCTGTATTAGCTGATGAGAACGATAACATTACACTTACTAAAGTGGATGGTGTTTGGACTGAAGTAGCTAGAACGATAGCATAATTGTATAACCTTTAAAATTAGAAATTATGACTTATATCAAAACAAGCGTTCCAAGAGCTAACACAGGTACATCTCCTGGAGCGTATAAAGCCAAAAAACCAAACGTTGTTATTGTTGATGCCGATGATATTTTAACTTATCCTGGTCGCGATAGCAAGAACGTTAAGGAAACTGGAAACTACGTCCTTAAACCTGGAGCACGTATGATTAGAATCTACATGACTCCAGAAACAATTGAGGCTAGTTTCGAAAGTGAAGGTCCAGAAGATGGAAAAGTGTTTAAACAAACGTTTAAAGGCGAGCATCCTGGAGAGTCTCTAGAAATTAGAGAAATGATTCAAAACTGGTTAGGAAGACCTGTAATTGTATTTGAAGAAAATTGTAGAAACAATGTCATCAATACTTACGGAACTGCCTGCTCACCTTTAAAACTAAATCCAAGCTTTACTTCCAATAAGGAAGGTACCAAGCACGTGATTAGTTTTGAGCAGCCAAATCCAGTTGAATTTGTTCCTGGTTATTACACAGGTGCATTAACAGAGTTGGCGTATGCTGAACCTGCCGATGAGAATTTAGCGATTACAGAAGCTAATGGAAACTTCTACCAATTACCAGCCTTTGCTTTAGGCGAGTCTTTAGACATTGCGTCTACCGATTTAGCCCATGGCGAAATGGTATCGTTAATTGGTGGTGGTGGTGCCAATCCTGCTACATTGGCAGGAGGCGCTGCAACTGCAGCAACTGTAATTTTAGTTGATAATACCACATGGACTGCTTTAGAAGATGCTGTAATTAATTTACGTGTTTTCAAGGCAGATGCCACAACGTACTTTATTGAGGAATCTAGAAAGTAAAGTGTTTTTTTCATGGTTGGAAAAGGCTTTTAGAGTAAAATCTAAAGGCCTTTTTTTTCATGTCTTAACATAAGTTATAGACAGTTACCATATTTACGTTGCAATTGTAATTTAATTTAAAAACATGTTCTCATGAGAAATAAAGTTATTGACCTGTTAAAAAACAAAGAGGTCTCACCACAAGAGAAATTCAATCAAGCATTAATGTATTATCGTAATAGCGCACATCCTAATCCTGGATTGGTTCGTGGCTATAATGTAAAAGGCTATTCAGCTCAACGCTTGGAAGAGTTGTTGTATGACGTAAAAAAAGCGTTTGATATTACAGACAAGGATTTGGCTGAAAAATCAACAAAGGTATCTCCTAAAAAAGAGGCAACTAAACCAAAGGCTACAGTTCCAACAGAAATGCCGAGCTTTTCAAAAGGCGCTAAAGGAAATGCAGAACGTAAAGCTTTAGTTGCAGAATTAGGCTTAACCGCTAAATCTAATAAGAATGTAGATTTAGAAGAAGCTATTCAAAATGCTATTGATACGGAAGTTGCTAAAAACAAACCTGTAGATCCTGAAATTCCTGAAAAAACTGAAGAAGAAAAACAACAAAAAGCCCAATTAGAGGCTTTTAACAAAGTTGTGGCTGTATTAGAAGCTGGAGAAGTTTGTCCGCCTAGTTTTGTTCGCGAGGCATTCAATAATAAGGAATTGACAGATGAT
>JBLWTS010000137.1:0-5817 GCA_048270045.1 Aequorivita sp. | reverse complement strand
CATTATTTCAAACAATTTAAATGTAGAAGTTCGTTTTGATATTATTGCAATTCTCAAGAACCAGAAAACGGAACAACTTCAGCATTTTGAAAATGCCTTTTATCATTTTTAATTTTCGGGAGTACGAGAATCCCTTTCTTTTTTCACAAACTCCTCAATTTTATAGAGCAAAATAATCTGTAAAATAGTTGCCGGGATTAAAAAAGCGAGACCCAGCCAAGCCATAAAAACAATTGTAAACAATATCCCTCCCACCACTTCAAATCCACCGGCTATTCCCGGAATTTTACCGAAGGGGTTTTCCAATCGCATCACTGCCAAACCAAAAATAATACCGCCAATTCCACAGAAAATGGATTGTATAGTTATAACATATTCAGTGTAAAATGGTTCAAAGTAGAGTGAAGCCATATCATAGCCATAAAATAGAATGGTTGTGCCAATTAAAAAGAAGGCGCCAATTTTCAGCAAATAATTATTAAAAATTTTGCCACTCAAAACAAAGCCCCATAAAAAATAAATATAGGCAAGCATTACAATAAATTTCATACTGATATATGCGGCTTTTGGAATTATCAATTCATCTTCCTGAAATCGGGCATAGTCAACAGCGAATTCCACAAAACCCGAAAGAAAATAAATGATACCGCAAATCCAAGCCAGTTTTATGTAAAAAACAGAAAAGCCAATCTCTTTTAAATTGAAATTTTCAAAAGGGGAAGCTTCGGATTCTTGCAAGTTTTCCAAATCTTCGCCCAAGGCATTCAAAATCGTTTTCAACGTAAAACTTCGGGGCGTTACTTCGCCAGCTTCAATACGCTGAATGGTCCGCACATTAATGTTGCACTGCTCCACAAGTTCTTCCTGTGTTAAGCCTTTTTGTTTTCTTAGTTCTAAAATTTTTCGGCCGAGTTCTGGTTGTTTCATTTGTCTATCATATTTGTTTCTAAAAAGTCAAATGGAACATCCTATTAGATATTTTGCCGTTGATTAGAAAAAGTTAGCGGATGTTTCATTTTCTAAAATTTATGAAGCAATAGTACGATGGCAGCAAATATACTGCAATATTTTCAAGTGAATTTCACCCGACATTTACCCGACACTTTGAAATCTTGGTGTTATAAAACACACATAATCAATTTAATAATACTATAAATCATTTTCTTTTTTCTATCATTTTTAGGTACGGCTGTACCCAAATACACCTTTTTTAAAAGCTACCGTTTATCTTTGTGGCAACATAAATTTTTATGGAAATTACCTTCAAACTTATAGACCTAATTATTGTTATTGGTATTTGCCAAGGTATTTTTCTTTCGTTAACACTCCAGCGAATTTCCAATAATAACCAAAAGGCAAACAGCGTGCTTTCCTATTTAATTGCACTTGCTACCTTAATGCTTATCGGCAGATTTTTCTACTTTCGGTTTTTGAACCCGTGGGTTTTTCAATGGAGCATTGCGGTGGATTCCTTGGTTTTTCTCTTTGGGCCTCTTATCTATTTGTATGTAAAAAGGCTTCTGTTTAAGAAAGAGAATACGTATTCGCTGTCGATAATTCATTTTTTTCCTTTTTTTGGAATGCTTTTTTTCGCTTTTTTCTATATCATAAATTACACTCCAAAAGCGTATTACGAATTTTTTTTAAACGGAAATCTACTGATGTATTTCAGGATTATTTCAGTAATCATGATTGTATTTAATATGTTTTATGTGCTGAAATCTTTTCAGTTGCTTGCAAAATTCAAACAAACGGAAAAGGATGTTTTTTCCTTTGAACAAAGTCCCATTGTCTATCTCAAATTTTTTCTCTTTTCTGTATTAGCGTGTTTACTGGCTTGGACTTTCAGTTTGTTGAACACAACTATTTTCGACAAAACCATTCCTTATATAGGTTATGATAGTATTTGGGTGGCAATTCCATTGTTTATTTATGTAATAGGATATTTCAGTTTAAAACAGCCGGAGCTTTTTAGGATTTCAGAAGAAAAACAAAAAAGCAGTTTAAAAAAAGAGCGTCTTCCAGAAGCCGAAACACAACTATTAAAAACCAAATTGGATAGTTTAATGATCAATGAAAAGGTTTTTCTGCAAAGCGATTTGACCTTGGCCGATGTTTCTGAAATGCTCCAAACCTCAACAAACAATGTTTCCTGGCTTTTAAACCAGGTTTACAAAACCACTTTTTATGATTTTATAAATCAATACCGCGTTAAGGAGTTTTTGAAAAAAGTGGAAAACAAAGAACACCTAAAACACACCATTTTGGCACTTTCCATAGATGTGGGCTTCAATTCAAAATCTACCTTTAACAAAGCCTTCAAAAATACGATGCACGAAACTCCCAGCAATTATATAAAAAAACAGTTGGCTGCATAGGTTTTGCGTTCGGCTGTATGCAAACGGTCGATTCCTGTTTATTCTGAAAATAGATTTGTACTAAACTTTAAAATTTTCAGATTATGAAAAACCTATTCCTTTTTACCTCAGCCTTTTTATTCGGGCATTTATTTTTAAGCGCACAAACGGTTACCACCTTCACCGAAGGCACCCCAGATGATGCTATTGTTTTGGATAATGATGGAAACATTTACTGTTCCAATTATGTAGGCGATACCGTTTTTAAATTCTCCCCAACTGGTGAAGCAACTGCGTTCATCACAGGCTTGAATACCCCAAACGGACTGGCTTTCAATTCCAATCAGGAATTGTATGTGTGTGACGGCCAGGGAAATAAAATATACAAATATGACCTTGCCGGGAATCTTTTGGCAACCTATCCAGTGACGGGCCATCCTTCGGGAATTGTAAAATCCTTCGATGACGATTCCATGATTTTTACACTATATATGGGAAACCTTATTAAAAGGCTTGCCCCAGACGGAACCATTACAACTGTCTCATCTTCCTCAGAATTAAGTGGTCCGGTAGGAATTGTGTATGACGAAAACGGAAACCTATTCGTTGGAAATTACAACAACCGAAAAATTTTCAAAGTACAGAAGAATGGAGAACTAGAATATATTTCGCAACTTCCAACCGAAGGAGGCCAATATCCTAATTTGGGGTTTATTGCCTACGGTCAAGGAAAACTTTGGGGAACTATTATGGGCAACCATAAAATTTATTCCATCAACCCAAATGCAGTTGATGATTATACCTTATTTGCTGGTAGCACACCGGGAAATAATGATGGTGATATTTCAGTTGCTACTTTTAATATTCCCAACGGAATCTATTTTGATGAAGGCGCTGGCAAAATGTACATCACGGATTTCGGAAGTAAAAACTTGAGGATTATTTCAGGAATAACTTTGGGAAACGATGAATTTTCGGAGGCAGAAAATAATCTAATTATTGTTCCAAATCCTGCAAAAAATTATTTTGAAATTCAATTTTCGGGCAAACACTTCACAAGTTTTGAATTGAAGGTTTATGACACTGCTGGAAAATTGATTTATGAAAATAACCATCAGGAAATTTCCCATAAAATTGATACAAGTAGCTTGAAAAATGGGACTTATCTAATAGAAATAACTACGGAAGAAGATACCCTGCGAAAAAGATTGCTTAAATAAAAAATAAGGGCCGAAGCTCAGTTTCGGCTCTTATTCAAACTTTTCTAAAGCGCTTAAGGCCTTATCGACAGAAGAAATACCTTCAAAAGTAAGCAACAACCGCAAGCCATTGCGGGTCTGTTTTTCCTTCATCGTTACTTTTTGGGGATGGCTTTGTACGTATTGCAGCACTTTTGTGAAGCTTTCACTTTGGTAAAAAGCACTTTGTTGATCCGCTACAAAATAACCAACCATTTTTTTCTGTTTCATCACAAGGCGTTCAAGACCCATTGAAATGGCAATCCATTTTATACGGACACTATTCAGTAAATCTTCAGCTTGCGTAGGAAGTTCCCCAAAACGATCGAGTAATTCTTTTTCAAATTTCTGAAGTTCGGCTTCAGTTTTCAACTCGTTTAGTTTCGTATAAAGATTGAGTCTTTCGGTAATATTGTTCACGTAAACATCAGGAAACAGCAATTCAAAATCTGTATCGATTGTCATTTCTTTTACGAAATTCTTCTTCGGCCCTTCTGTTTCTTCGTAAAGATTTTTGAATTCTTTTTCTTTCAGTTCCTCAATGGCTTCGGCAAGGATTTTTTGGTAGGTTTCAAAACCAATTTCATTTATAAATCCGCTTTGCTCACCACCCAATAAATCACCAGCTCCACGAATTTCCAAATCCTTCATTGCAATATTTATTCCGCTTCCCAATTCACTGAATTGCTCCAAGGCGGTGATTCGCTTTCGGGCTTCGTCCGTCATTGCAGAATATTCGGGCGTGATAAAATAACAGAACGCCTTTTTATTGCTTCGGCCTACACGACCGCGCATTTGGTGCAAATCTGAAAGTCCAAAATTATTGGCATTGTTGATGAAAATAGTGTTCGCATTTGGCACGTCGAGACCGCTTTCAATAATGGTCGTGGAAACCAAAACGTCAAATTCATTGTTCATAAACCGAAGCATTAAATCTTCCAGCTTTTTGCCGTCCATTTGTCCGTGACCGATTCCGATTTTAGCATCAGGCACCAAGCGTTGAATCATTCCGGCGACTTCCTTTATGTTTTCAATCCTATTGTGAACGAAGAATACTTGTCCGCCGCGTGAGATTTCATAACGCACCGCATCGCGAATACTTTCTTCCCCAAAACGAATAACGTGTGTTTCCACGGGATAACGGTTTGGGGGCGGAGTTGTGATAACCGAAAGATCGCGCGCGGCCATCAAACTGAACTGCAAGGTACGCGGAATGGGCGTCGCGGTTAACGTCAACGTATCCACATTTTCTTTGATAGTTTTGAGCTTGTCTTTTACGGCTACACCAAATTTTTGTTCCTCGTCAATAATCAAAAGTCCCAAATCCTTAAACTCTACCGATTTGTTAACCAATTGATGCGTGCCGATTACAATATCGAGTTTTCCGTTTTTTAATTCTTCCAAAACGGTTCTTCGCTCTTTTGCCGTTCTAAAACGGTTTAGATAATCAACTTTTACGGGCATTTCGGAAAGTCGTTCCGTAAACGTTTTAAAATGCTGAAATGCCAAAATGGTTGTCGGCACCAAAACGGCAACCTGCTTTCCATTGTCCACCGCTTTAAAAGCCGCGCGAATAGCGACTTCCGTTTTTCCGAAACCAACGTCGCCACAAACCAAACGGTCCATGGGGCGCTCGTTTTCCATATCTTTTTTTACGTCCTCCGTTGCAGTGCTTTGGTCTGGCGTGTCTTCATAAATGAAGGAAGATTCCAATTCTGCCTGTAAATAACTGTCCGGATCGAAAGCGAAACCTTTCAACGTGCGACGTTTTGCGTATAATTCAATTAAATTAAAGGCAATTTCCTTTACGCGAGTTTTGGTTTTTTGCTTTAGTTTTTTCCACGCATCGCTGCCCAATTTGTAGATTTTGGGCTCTTTTCCGTCTTTGCCGTTGTATTTTGAAATCTTGTGAAGCGAATGAATGCTGAGGTATAAAATATCGCGTTCGCCATAAAAAAGTTTGATGGCTTCCTGCATTTTTCCTTCCACTTCAATTTTCTGCAAACCGCCGAATTTTCCAATTCCGTGGTCAATATGCGTTACGTAATCGCCCACTTCCAGATTGGTAATTTCCTTTAAAGTAATCGCTTGCTTTTTGGCGTAACCGTTTTTCAGTTGAAATTTATGGTAGCGCTCAAAAATTTGATGATCGGTATAGCAAACTAGTTTTAAATCGTCATCAATAAAGCCTTGAAACAGCGGAAAAACAATAGTTTCAAACT
>JBLWTS010000136.1:0-5981 GCA_048270045.1 Aequorivita sp. | reverse complement strand
CACGTTTGTTACGTCTGATTTTCCTTCGGAAAATCCTCGCACTCAAACACGCAACTTTCCATATACAAACACGTTGGGTTTAATGCGGAAACGCCTGTTACCAATCCAAAGTTCCGGCTTAAATTCAATTCTTATACTGAAAAACAACAGCCGAATTTAAGCAGGTTTTCGGAATCAAAATATTGAAAAACTAACCTTGACTATTTTAGATCGTTTGCAGAATCTGAATTAAAACTTAACCAAACTATACGCGGAATTTAGAAAGTTACGGAATCGCTCACTCGCCATCTGAATTAAATATATTGCGGAATTTGAGCAAGTTTGCGGAATAAAAGCACAATCGACAAAAGAGTAATCTGAACAAAATATCCAGTGGATAAAAAGCACTAAAAGCTAACACCGTGTAAAAAACATTGCTTATTTTAGTTCAATCGTTTGGTCGTTGCCCTTTTGCTAGCTTCTGATTTTCCTGCGGAAAATCCTCGCATACAAAATCGCAACGTTCCTTACACAAAAACGTTACATAAAATACCTCCGAAAATCGCAACTCCAATCAAAACCGAATTTCTGAAAACTAAATTTATCGGAATTTTTATAACTCAAACTCTGAAAAGTTTCTTACTCGAACTCTGAATTTTATCCAAATTCGGATTCTCACTCTAACGGAATTTCTTACTCAAACGGATTTTAGAGCTAGTTTGCGGAATTATTAACTCAAAGTTAAAGATTGATCACTCAAACTCGGAATAAACCACTCTTGCTTCAACGCTCTAAGCAAACGTAATTACTCAAATGTGTCGGTAAATTATGTAACAACGCATAAAAAAAATTGCTATATTTAGAACTAATTTTAAAGGTCGTTGCTCTTTTGCTACTTCTGATTTTCCTTCGGAAAATCCTCGCTCGCAAAAACGCAACTATTTTTATACAAAACCGTTGGGTTTAATGCGGAAACGCCTGTTACCAATCCAAAGTTCCGGCTTAAATTCAATTCTTATACTGAAAAATAACAGCCGAATTTTAGCAGGTTTGCGGAATCAAAATATTGAAAAACTAACCTTGACTATTTTAGATCGTTTGCATAATCTGAATTAAAACTTCACCAAACTATAGGCGGAATTTAGCAAGTTACGGAATCGCTCACTCGCCATCTGAATTAAATATATTGCGGAATTTAAGCAAGTTTGCGGAATAAAAACGTGATCGATAAAAGAGTAATCTGAACAAAATATCCAGTGGATAAAAAGCACTAAAACCCAACACCGTGTAAAAAACATTGCTTATTTTAGTTAAATCGTTTGGTCGTTGCTCTTTTGCTAGCTTCTGATTTTCCTGCGGAAAATCCTCGCATACAAAACCGCAACGTTCCTTACACAAAAACGTTGTGCATAATGCGGAAATCCAGCTAAAATTGAACATATGAACTAAAAAAGCCAACGCACAAACAGCACATTTATTTTTTTGCCGACACTAAAGCCATTGCTAAAAAAATAAAAGAGCTGTTTCTTGCCAACGCTCGAATTGACTCTAATATTCAACTAAAAAAATGAGCTATTCATATAACAAAAAAATAAAACATTCGTTGATAGGTATTGGTCTAATTGTAGACTATAGATTTATGAATATAAAGTAAAAGTAAAAATGAAAAAAATAATTGTAATATTATTTGTAATGTTTGTAAGTGTAAGCACAACAATGGCTCAAGAATGGCAAACAGATATTAATGTGGCTAAAGAAATTGCAACTAAAGAAAGTAAGCCCATTATTTTAGTGTTTCAAGGTTCCGATTGGTGTGCACCTTGTATTAAACTAGACCGTGAGATTTGGAGTACAGAAGCTTTCAAAAAGTACGCAAAAGATAATTATGTTATGCTAAAGGCAGATTTTCCGAGAAGAAAGAAAAACACATTATCAGAAAAACAAACAAAAGCGAACGCATTACTTGCTGAAAAATACAATAAGCAAGGATTTTTTCCTTTTGTTGTGGTACTAGACTCTAATGGCAAAGTATTAGGAGAAAGTAGTTACAAAAAAACTACACCAGAAAATTATATTAAAGAATTCAACGCTTTTACAAAGTAATTTGAAACATCTAATCACATTATTATTTTTATTCTCAATAATGGCTTGTTCAGCACAACAACCATATAAGAGAACACTCAAACTAATGGGTAGTCGATTTGATATTACTGTTGTGGCAAACGATTCTATACAAGCAAACAAATATATTGATACTGCTGTCACAGAAATATCAAGAATTGAAAATTTAATTTCATCTTGGGATGATAATTCTCAAACATCCGAGATTAATCGCAATGCAGGAATTAAACCTGTGAAAGTTGACAAAGAATTGTTTGATTTAATTGAAAGAGCAATAGGCATTTCAAAATTAACTGATGGTGCTTTTGACATTAGTTATGCTTCAATGGACAAAATTTGGAAGTTTGATGGCAGTATGACCAAAATGCCTTCAAAAGAGGAGATAATTGCTTCTGTAGAAAAAGTTGGCTATCAAAATATTGTTTTAGATAAACAGAATAGTACTGTATTTCTTAAATTAGAAGGAATGAAAATTGGTTTTGGTGCTATTGGAAAAGGATACGCAGCTGATAAGGCAAAAACACTTCTTATTTCAAAAGGTGTAAGCTCTGGAATTATTAATGCTTCTGGCGATATGAATACTTGGGGAAAACAACCCAATGGAAATGAATGGAAAGTAGCCATCACAAACCCAATGGATAAAAATAAAGTCTTTGCATTACTACCTATTACAAATGGAGCTGTAGTTACTTCTGGAAATTATGAAAAATATGTAAACTTTAATGGTAAACGATACACACATATTATTGACCCAAGAACTGGATATCCTTCTACCGGAATTATAAGTGTAACCGTATTTGCGCCAAAAGCAGAATTGGCAGATGCACTAGCAACTTCAGTGTTTGTTATGGGAAAAGAAGCTGGTTTAGACCGCATTAATCAATTACCAAAAATAGAATGTATTATCATAGATGATAAAGGAAATATTACGAAATCAAAGAATATAGAAATAGATAAATTATGATTAAAAAGTTGATATGCACTGCATTAATAACAACTTGTTTTAGTAGTTGTGTTGTGGTTAAAGAATACGAAAAAGTAAATATAAATGACCCAGATATGGCATTGGCAGATAAGAAATGTGACAGAAATGTTTCCACTATGCATTCCTATCGTGAAGCAGCTGTAGGAGCAAATGGAGGAAAAACTGGTGGAGGCTGCGGCTGTAATTAATAAAACAAGAAATTTGAAAAAAATAATTTTAATATTCTGCGTATTTGCTTTTGCTAAATCATATTCGCAAGCAACACAAGACTCAACCAAAGTTTATAAAAAACGTGTATTAGAAACTACAGAAGTAGATTTTCTAACAAGTTATTACTCTCAAGATGGAGATAACGCTGCGGTAAGTGGAGGAATAGGCACTGAAGAATTAACAGATATTACAGGAACTTTTGTCGTTTCAATCCCACTAAATGATGATGACGTATTAACCATTGATGCAGGAGTTTCTGCATACACATCAGCATCATCAAGTAACGTTGGGCCATTTGATGATGGGCCAGCAGACCCTTTTCAAGCATCTTCTGGTGCATCAAGTAGTGACCTTTGGGTAAATTTAACAGGTAGTTATAGCCATAGCTCTGACGATAGAAATGATATTTGGTCTGCAAAAATATCTATTTCATCAGAATACGATTACTTTTCAGCTGGTGTTGGAGGTAGCTACACCAAATTATTAAACGAAAAGAACACAGAATTAAGCGTAAACGCAAATGTTTACATCGATACTTGGAATGCAATATACCCAACTGAATTAAGACCGTTTGGAGAAAATGGAAATGGTTTAAACAATAGTTTATTTACTCAAAACACAATTACAGGAAACACAAATTACAATCCTAGATTTAGTGAGTTTAAAGATGAAGGGCGTAATTCTTATTCTTTAGGTTTCGGATTCTCTCAAATTCTTCATAAGAATGTACAAGGTTCGTTAGCATTAGATTTTGTGCAACAACAAGGTTTATTATCTACACCATTTCAACGCGTGTATTTTAGTGATGTAGCAGATTCATTTATAGATAATTTTCAACTTGCCGATGCAGTTGAGCGTTTGCCAGATTCAAGATTTAAAGTAGCAGCTGGTGGACGTTTAAATTGGTATTTAAATGAAACATTTACAGTAAGAACATTCTATCGCTATTATTTTGATGATTGGGGAATTACCTCGCATACCGCAAGTATTGAAGTGCCAATTAAGATAACAAATAAATTTACGTTGTATCCATCGTATAGATTTTACAACCAAACAGCAGCTGATTATTTTAGACCATACGAAAGTGCGTTATCTACCGATGAGTTTTATACGTCTGATTATGACCTTTCCGAATATTCTGCTAATCAATTTGGGTTTGGCGTGTCTTATACAGATATTTTCGCAAAGGCACATATTTGGAAACTAGGTTTAAAAAGTATTGATTTAAAATTTTATCAGTACGATAGAGATACATCTTTTAGTTCTAGTATTATAACAGCAGGATTTAAGTTTGTAATGGATTAATCCAACGCTAAAGCCATACACATTTACAGTCGCTCAAGCCAACGCACCACCAAAACTGTAAAAGAGTATGTCTTGCCAACGCTCAATCTTAACTAAATAAGAAGCATCGGAAAACCAAGCAGGACGGAAAAAGCACTATGCACAACAACGTATATAGCTCATAGCTAATTAGTTGCTTAATCAAAATCAAGGCGTATTTGCGAAGTCCGCCAAATTTTTTAATTTGGCTTATTGAAAAGAAAAAGTAATAAGAAAATTAAAAAATTCGGCTCGTGCTAAACCGAAAAAATATTGATAATTTGCACGCTACGAGCCATATACAAGACCGTTAGCTACAATTTGAAAAAACAATATGAAGAGAATTTTGACAATAATTTTATTAAGCCTTTATGTGTCAAATTCATTTGCTTCGAGTCCACAAGTTCCAGACTATCTTATTTATAAAAACGACACGATTCCTACCTACAACTTATTGGTTGAACAATATCTTCAAACTAAAAAAGATGATAAAGGCAGATTGTTCGATTTAAGTTTTAGAAACTCAATTGATGGAACAGAGGGAACATCTTTAAATTGTTGGAGAGGTTATCAAGCAATTTACAAAATAGAAAACGACAGTTTGTTTGTAAGTGCAATCATCGATTGCCATTCGCTCGAATATCCAGATGAAATACCAAAAAATTACATCGGAAAATTATTCGGAGAGAAAGTCAAAAATGGAAAAGTATTTGTTGATTGGTTCAGCGGAAATATATCTTTTCCTGCCAAAAGAAATGACAATAAAGAATTACGTTGGGATGGAGTTTTTGAGGTAATATTTATGTATGAGACTGCGATAAAAATTAAGAATGGAAAAATAATCGAAATTAGCGACCAACAGAATTACATTGATTTAAAAAACGGAATTGATAGATTTGAAAGGGATTCAGTATATAATGTTTTATTCAACAAAATAAAAAGTTATAAATGGACTAAATTGGACAAATTTGACTGTTCAGAAAAATATCAAATTACAATTGGAAAAAAAGGAAAAGTTACTAATGTAATTATGCCTGCATATCAAACCGCAGAGGAAATTGAAAAGTATTGGGATACAAAAAGAGAATTTAACTATTGTATTAAATCTTTAAAAAGAGCCCTTTCAGAATTACAGTTTGATATTTTAAAACGGAAAGGAGAGCCGACAGATGAAAGTGTATATCTTGATATTTGGTTCAATGAAGATGGAACTATTTCAAAATTAGACTAATTAAAAAACTGTAGCTAACAACGGTAACCGTTGCACAACGCTCTAAAAATTTATGATCGAAAGATATTTAAGCCCTTTTTAGGGCTTTTTTAACTTTCTTAAACTGTCATTTAATTAAAATTTGGTTGGTGG
>JBLWTS010000135.1:0-6003 GCA_048270045.1 Aequorivita sp. | reverse complement strand
TATCTAATTTACTTTCTGTATTTTTCATATGTCTAATTTATTAAATTATAAATTGACACACTTAATTGAATAGACTCTTAAGCAAATCTTTTTTAAAGAAATAATTTCCTATTCTAGCAACCTTGGCAAGTAAATACCACAAAACACTTATAGCCGAGATACACCAGATAAATAAAATAATGCCAATCCAGGTTTTTTTAATGTCTTCAATTTACCATTTTTTTTTTCAATCTTCGATTTAGACTTTATTTAATTATAAATCGCCGATACTATTAAATATCTTCACCCAAACCTCAGATTTTTCATTATCCTTTTAAATCCCTCTGTGCTCTCTATTTATCCGTGGTGAAATTTAAACCACAGAGGTACAAAGAACACAGAGAAATAATGCAACATCTTTAAATTTTCAAGCACATAACTCATAACCCTGAACTCATAACTTTTTAATTCAAATACATCCCCATTCTAAAAATCCCAACCGCTATCTTTGCCGAAAATTTTTTAAATCTTGGCGTTTTCAGACTACACACGAGAATTTAAGTACAACACCAAACTGGCCACGCCCGTTATTTTGGGAATGCTAGGACATCAGGTTGTGGCTTTGGTGGATAATATTATGGTGGGGCAATTGGGAAGTGCCGAGTTGGCAGCAGTTTCGTTAGGAAACAGTTTTATGTTCGTTGCCATGTCTTTGGGAATTGGATTCTCAACGGCAATCACTCCCTTGGTCGCTGAAGCGGATGGAGAAGGAGACCGAGCTAAAGGGAAATCATCTTTTAAGCACGGTTTGTTTCTGTGTATCGTTCTCGGAATTGCTTTGTTTGCTTTGGTAATGTTCTCCAAACCATTGATGTATATGATGAAACAACCTCCCGAAGTAGTGGATTTGGCGATGCCTTACCTTACTTTGGTGGCAGCTTCGTTGGTTCCGTTGATCATTTTTCAGGGCTTTAAGCAGTTTAGCGATGGAATGTCAATGACCCGTTTTCCGATGTATGCAACTATTGTGGCTAATTTGGTAAACGTGTTGCTGAATTATATGTTTATTTTCGGGAAGTTTGGCGCGCCTGAACTAGGGGTTGTAGGTGCAGCAATCGGTACGTTGGCTTCACGCGTGGTAATGGTGCTGTATTTATGGTACCTTTTGAGCCGACAAAAGAAATCTCGTTTTTTTGTGACTCGAATTAAAATTTTTACCCTGAGCAAAGCAATGCTTAAAAAGCTATTGGATCTTGGGTTTCCATCGGCTATGCAGATGTTTTTTGAAGTAGGGATTTTCACTTCGGCAGTATGGCTTTCGGGAATACTTGGTAAAAACCCCCAGGCAGCCAATCAAATAGCGCTGAACCTTGCGTCTATTACGTTTATGGTTTCTATGGGCTTTAGTGTGGCGGCTATGATTCGTGTGGGCAACCAAAAGGGCCTTCGGAACTTTAAGGAATTGCGTCGTGTGGCCATCTCAATATTTTTGCTTACTTCGGTGCTGTCGCTAGTTTTTGCGATTGGATTTATATTGTTTAATGGTTCTCTTCCTAAAATATTTCTCGATTATGATAATTTGACTCAGTTTGTCGATAATCACGAAGTGGTAATGCTGGCTTCTCAATTGTTGATAATTGCGGCAATCTTCCAATTTGCCGATGCTCTTCAAGTGGTTGCTCTCGGCGCGCTTCGTGGAATGCAGGACGTGAAGTTACCCACCGTTTTCACGTTTATCGCCTATTGGGTTATCGGTTTCCCCATTTCATATTACCTGAGTATGCACACTTCTTTAGAAAGTATGGGAATTTGGATAGGATTATTGGCCGGACTAACCGCAAGTGCGATTATGTTATTCATTAGATTTAATTATCTTTCGAAGAAATTAATAAGAATCGGTGCTTGATGACGGATGCTAGAAAATTTACGAATCAAAATTACTTTTTATAACTCATAACTAGAATAAAATGGACTTTCCAAAATACTTATTAGGCGATAATAGCGATTACCCGACGGCGATATTTGTGATACATACTGAATTTCCGCGATTCATTATCAATCTTGAAAACGATGAAGTGGAATGGCTGGAGGATTTTGACAAAGAGGATGAAAAGGAACTCGAAGCCGAAGCCGAAAACCTAATTCAAGGCGCTACCGATTTTTATGATCGAGAGATTGCACTATACGATGAGGATTGATTTTATGACCACGAATACACGAATTATATATAATTATACGTGTATTCCTGGCAAAATCGCGGCTAAATTTTTTAAATAGAAAATAGGAAAATGCTCGACCAACTTCTACATTACGATACCGAATTCTTCTTATTTCTCAACAATCTTGGAAGTGAGCGGTGGGATGGGATGTGGTGGTTTATTACCCAAAAATGGTCGTCGATTCCTATTTATGCCCTCTTACTTTATTTGGTATATAAAAACTACGGTTTAAGAGGAACACTTGTAATAATTGTGTGTGTGGCTCTGATGATTACAGCCACTGACCAAATTGCAAGTCTTTTTAAATACGGCATTCGCAGGCCCCGACCTTGCCAAGTTGCAGAGATGAAGGAACACATGCGTTATATAGCCGATGGTTGCGGCAGATACGGTTATTTCTCCGCGCATGCTGCCAGTTCAATGGCTGCAGCGGTTTTCTTGGGACTTTGCCTTCAAAAGTGGTATAAATTCTTGCCTTTCTTATTGCTTTTTTGGGCAGTTATTACAGGATATAGCAGAATTTATCTAGGAGTACACTATCCGTTGGATGTAGTCTCAGGAATGGCTTTTGGTGGATTGACTGGCTGGCTATTTTATTTTTTGCAGAAATGGGGGCAGAAGCGGTTTAATCCTGATTGGAAAAATTAGAATTTAACAGTAAAAGTCTTTTAGGAACTTTTCTTTATTTCGTATCGAATATAATTTCGCTTCATCCATAAATACACGAAACAAGCTGATAAGGGGCCAAAAATTCTATTCCACACTCCAAACTTTCCTTTGCCATTCACTCTTGGGAAATGCCGAACAGGTATTTGATGCACTCGTCCTTTTTGCAATAAAACCATTGCAGGTAAAAAACGATGTAGTCCCTTAAACATTGGAATGTGTTTGGCATAATCGCTTTTGATAACTTTTAAAGGACAACCCGTATCCTGTATTCCATCTTGGGTAAAAAGTCGACGGATGCCATTGGCTACTTTTGATGAAAAACTCTTCAAAAAACCATCAACTCTTCCCACTCGTATCCCAGTTACCAAATCATATTCACCAATATATTCTAAAAGTAAGTTGAAATCTTGAGGATGGGTTTGTAAATCGCTGTCCAAATACCCTAGTAGCGGACTTTTCACCCAATCAAAACCTGCTTTGAGGGCGGCACTTAGGCCTTGGTTTTTTTCAAATGAAATAAAGTGAAAGTTTTTATTGCGTTTGCAAATTTCTGTTATAAGTATTTCACTTCGGTCTGTAGAACCGTCGTTTACAAAGAGAACGGCAGTAGTTTTTGAAGCGATGGGAATATAATCAAGCAAAAACTTTTCCACGCGATGTAGATTTTCTTCCTCATTGAAAACAGGAATAATAATGGTGAATTCGAACATGCAGTGATTAAAGGCTTTTCACAAAAGTAATTTTTTTAGTTGAGTGAAGTTCAAGGGAAATCGAGATTGGTTGATTTAGGGGTAGTCTTAAAAGTGTTTGTTATAAAAACCGTTATTTTGCAGAAGGAATCAAAGGTGATTTAAAATTCGACTTATCAAAAAATCATCAACAACAATAGACTAGGTTTGAAGCCAATTTTTTTAATAAATCAGCGTTTGGAACACAGATTACTATTGAATATTTTTTATACTTGTGCCTTTAAAATCAACAATGCGTAGTTTCTTCAGAACCAATGAATACGCCGTCCTTCTATATAGGCTTTCTCTTGCCTATGTTTTTTATTTTATAGCAAGAGTCCTATTCTTTCTATATAATAAGAGTGTGCTGAATGTGGATAGCGGTTGGGAATTTTTCAGATTGGCCTATTACGGATTGATATTCGACACAACCGCCATTCTTTATTTAAATCTGGTATTTATCCTTCTTTCAATACTTCCGCTTTTCATAAACACCTCAAGAGGGTTTCAAAAAGTACTTTTCTATATTTATTTCACTTTCAACTTGATCGGTTACGCCCTAAACTTTGTTGATTTTATTTATTACAAATACACCTTTACCAGAACCACAATGGTTGTGTGGGATCTTTTGAAGCACGAATCCAATGGCGCAAATATGTTCTTTCGATTTTTGATAAGCTATTGGCACGTGTTCCTGCTGTTTTTTATAATGGCTTTTTTATGGATTTATTTATATAAAAAAGTTAGGGTTAGGAACGCAATTCAACCCATTCGTAAACTTCCCTATTTACTTTCTTCCTTAATTGGATTTGTAGTTATTGGAGTTTTGATTATTGGAGGAATTCGCGGAGGTGATTTCAAAAAAAGTACCCGCCCTATTAATATGCTCGATGCAAGTCGTCACGTTAAAAAAATTGAACATTCTGATATCGTTTTAAACACACCTTTCGCCTTTATCAGAACATTTAATGCTAACAGCTTTAAAAAGGAACCATTCAATATTTCCAAGAAAACTATTGATGAATATATTCAACCTATAAAACATTACACCAACAATCCGAAAACCACTCCCAACATCGTGTTGTTTATAACCGAAAGCTACGGAAGGGAATATTGGGGGGCGTTTAATAAAGATGCGAACATTCCAAATTACGAAAGCTTTACTCCCTTTTTGGATTCACTAGCACAACACAGTCTAATTTTTTCAAACGCTTATGCCAATGGCAGTAAGTCCATTCACGGAATGTCGTCAGTTTTAGCGGGAATTCCTTCCTTCAAAAATGCTTTTACTTCCTCCGCTTATTCAAAACAAGATATCCAATCCTTGGTTTCAACTTTGGAAGAGATGGGCTATGACACTTCCTTTTTTCACGGCGCCCCCAATGGTTCGATGGGGTTTTTAGGCTTCGGAAATATTTTGGGTTTCAACCATTATTATGGAAAGACAGAATATAATAATGATGACGATTTTGATGGCTCATGGGGGATTTGGGATGAACCCTTTTTTCAGTTTATGAAAACTACTTTGGATGTAAAAACCCAGCCATTTTTTGCCACTATTTTTACGGTATCCTCACACGAACCCTATGTTATTCCAGAAAAATATAAAGGTAAATTTCCATTGGGATATGTACCAATGCACAAAGCTGTGGGATATACCGATTTTGCCTATAAAAAATTCTTTGAAGCGGCTAAAAAGGAACCTTGGTATGATAATACAATATTTGTTATAACCGCAGACCACCCCAATCAAATTCATTTTACCGACTTCTACGGAAAAGTTATAAATAGAAGCGCGGTTCCAATTCTTATTTACAAACCGGATGGAAGTTTTGAGGGCGATAATAAGGAGTTAGCGCAGCAAATAGATATCTATCCAACCCTGTTGGACATAGTGGGTTACGATAAGCCATTTAGAAGCTGGGGCAGAAGTTTAGTAGGATCTGACAGCGAAAAACCTTTTGTGATGAATGGCACCGAGTATTATCAACTTCAAAGAGGAAATTATATATGTATATTTAACGGCGAGGAAGCCATTGGTTTTTACGATATTGCGGACAAAGGACTTCAGAATAACCTAATAGCCAATAGGAATGCCGAAATGAATGAATTAGAATTATTCTGTAAAGCATTTCTACAGGATTACTATGAAAGAATTATTGATAAAGAATTGTAAATTGGGAAAAACGAATTAAGATGAAAAAAATATTATTTATTGTTTTAGCGATTGTGTTGATCGCTGTTGGAAAGTATGTTTATGACACCAATATCAACCACAACTTTAAACCTGTAACTGAAGGTAAAGTATATAAGTCAGGGGCAATTCCTGTTGATGAACTACCCGAATATATCGAGAAGTACAATATAAAAAGTGTTGTTGATTTGCGGTTTCCAGGAACTGGTGATTT
>JBLWTS010000134.1:0-6039 GCA_048270045.1 Aequorivita sp. | reverse complement strand
CGTCTTCTAAACAACCAGCATCGCCTATTCCCACGCAAATTGTCCCGAAACCCGTCAAACAAATAATTATAAGTAACCGAACCCAGGTCCCTGAGCTCGTCCGCCGCAGGAGGTTGTTTTATTGAGCTTTTTAAAGCGAAATAAAATGTATCGAAGGGCCGAGGCAAATATTTCAAAAACAAAAAAAGGAAGCAAAGGTAGTAGGGGCTAAAAAACAGCTGTAAAGGCCAAGCCCTCCGGGTTTTGAAAAAAATCTCCACCCTATTTTCCTTATGCATAATCCTGCATTTCCTCAAAATTATTCACTCATTCCCCCTCCTACTTCTTCAGAAACCCCGGGTAGTATTTTTCCCAAAAGCCTTGACAGCTGAGCCGCCCCAACTGTTTTACGGCTTTCTTTTTTCCTTTTTTCTTTTTTTTCGAAAAAAAATATAAGGGGGGAAAGGAAGCAATTCAAAACAAGTTCAACTTTAAAAACAACGATTATGGAAGCTTTCAAAATCAAAACACATCGACCAGGGGACACATACCAATCCCCGCATTTCTTCATCCTTAACAAAGGAAACAACGCAGGAAGGCCAAGCTTTTGCGCCTTTACAAACTCGTTTGTCATCTTCACCAATTCAACAGAAGAGACCAACCAGCTATACTGGATTTGCAATATCCTCCATTGCGGTCGCTACTTCCAACCCTATCTCTGTGGCTCTGTAATTCCCTTTATTCATATAGGCGAAGTCCGTTCCATCTTAAAAAAGAGGATTAAAAACTATGAAGGACACCATTGGAACGGCCGTTTTACAGCTCTTGAGAAGCTCGAACATTTAACCAAGCGCCTCAAGTATCAACAAGGCTGCTTAAACGATTACAAGATTGCCCTAATGCAATCCTATAATCTAGATAGAGATTGAGTTCCCTATCAAAAACAGAAAAGCCCGGGATTGGATCTCGGGCTTTTTCAATTTATAAGTTTATGGGATTTACTTTACCTCCTTATCTTTTTTCCTCCGAAGATTTGCAAAGGATTTCAGTTTAGCTGAAAAGACATTTTTCACTACTATTTTTAAAGAAAACGACACCGAAAAGCTAACCACAGCTCCCACCAACGCCAAAATCCCAGTCCGAATCAAATCATCCGAACCAATGACCGGCAAAGTGGCCAACACAGTTCCTCCGCAGGTTCCCATTATAGTCGAAAAAGATCTAAAGGGCATCATCACAATTATTGATTTAAATCCGATTTGACCTCCTCTTTATCATCATCACTAACCACCGCCTGACTGACAGCAGTAACTACTGTTCCAGCAATAGTTAAGTAAGTTGCCACAGTTATTAAAACAGCAGGAATAGCCACTGGTGCCGCCAGAATTGCCGCTCCCGTAGATCCCAATACGATTCCAATATTCCGTAAGGTCTTAAAGAATTTTGGAGTAGGTTTTTTATATCGCTCAATTAAATTCATAACCAGTACTTTTAATAGTTAATAAAACAGTTTCTTTTCGTTCAAACACTTGATGACACAAGGAAAGAATCTTTTGCATAGCCCTTCGAGAATTGCTTCCAACTCCAATCGATGTCAATTCCGATACAGGAGCAATACACCCCAGAAGCTCATCCTTAGCATAATTTGCAGGATGCATCAAAATCAAATTCCGATTAGGAACACCTTTAACCAATAGATGATTCCCAAATTTCTTTGAATATCGAGCCACCAATTCATAAGTCCCTTCTGGAATACAAGATTTCGAACGTTGATTCCCCAACCAAGGAAGCTCTATCGTAAAACACAGAAATCGGAAATTCAAAAAGAGGGTACCGTGGGTCCCCTCTTGATGATAACTTCGCTCTAGGATCAACTCCATGTCTATGGCGTATCGGTGAGCACAACTGCCAAGGAGTTAAAAGCACCATTTTTCAATGGATACATCTCTCCGTTCACTTCCTGGTAAAACTCCACTCCCAAAACCTCCAAAACTGGCAATGTAGAGTTAGGAGTCAAAACTCCCGCCAAATTCAACGGCGCTGTATCCGGAGCTGTGAAAGGAAGAATTCCTGAATCGTCCATTTCAAAAACGAAAGATTCGTTCACAAAATCCAATTCCGCTGCGCCCATCACCACTTTGAAATGTGTAGTTCCACCCGGAGCCGCAATCCGAACAATCGGACTGAAAGCAGCTAAATCAGCCGTAACATTTCCAGTAATTCGATCAAAGGCAACAGCAAAGGGAGCAAAAAGAGTCGTTCCCAACTTCCCTCTGATATTAAAATCAAATCCCTTGATGAGAGCCAAATCCCCATCCTGGATAGTTCGCTCGCCCCTGTCATGGACAAGATCAGATTTCACCACAGCCACCAAATCCTTGGTAAGTCTGCTCGTCACACGCTTATCCTTCGCGTTCTGCAACAATAACCTAATCGCATTTCGGATAAGCTTTCCACCCTTTCCTGCTCTTCCGAATTCAGAACCGTTCTCACGAGTTCTTTGGAATGCAGGATCGTTCATAATACGGTCCTTTTCCACCCCACCCTTTTCACGGGCAAGGTGACCGTCAGTCGTTTTGTAAAAAGAAATATCTCCGATAGTCCCTTTCAACTTGATAATACCTTTTTGTCTTGCCATCTCAATAAAATTTTAAATTCTCAACAAAACACCGTATTTTTAAACCACTGCACGATTTTGACCCATCATCCATTCCGAACAAGGACTTTTTTACCGAAACTGCCGGTAAACAACCCTATTATTGAGTATATATGAAGTATAGATTCGGTATAGATGACGTATAGATAGAGTATGAAAATTATATTATGAAGTCAGATCGAGTATGCATATTCCCCAAAGACGTACAACGCATCACTGGAAGAAGTGAGAGATATGGTAGACTACTACTCCACCAGATCAGAAAGCATTTTGACAAGCAGCCGCATCAATTCGTCACAGCTGAAGAATTCGCAGAGTTCACAGGAGTCAATATTGAGACCGTAAAAGAGTATCTCAAAAGTTAACAATTGAAACCAAATCTTATTATTAAAAATTCACTATCTTTATTCCTAATTGAGTGCAAAACGACTCAAGGTATATTAGTGCAATAATACCAAATTTGGTTCCTCGGTTTTGGAACAAGGCTTAAAAGCCACATAATCAGTACAGTATATAGGCGTTATACTTGTTGTCATCCCGACTATACAATGTGTCAAATGACACCAAAACCCTGTAAACTGTATTGTTTACAGGGTTTTTTAGCTTTTTACCCCATAGGAAAAATTCTCTAAATTTGGTCTAAAATTATCTAAAACGTATCATATTCGGGCGCACCCTCTTTTTAAAGGGTAACTTTTTGGAAATATACTCCGAACTTAGGGTGTTGATTAATAAGTTCTCAAATACTCTACAATTTCTCTTGCTTCTTTCCTAGTAAGATGGAGATTATCCATTCTAATTTCATACACTGCTTTCAGCGCCTTAATTTGAGGATCATTTTCAATCATACCGTCTGGATTTAAGATCATGTTCATTACAAATTGAGGAGAACGTTTACCCAAAACACCTCCAAGTGCTGGACCTCTATTGCTTTCGTGGATTTCGTGACACACAGAACATTTTTTGTTAAATAGTTCTTCTCCCTTAGCCGCCATTTCTTTATCAATGTGCAGGCCTAAATCAACCTTATCCTTAATTGGTCCAATGCCCGTCTTAGAATTGTAGACATCAGAGACCACGTAATTATTTTCGATTTGGGAAGAATCTATTTCTTTGGATATTATATCATTTTCAGAAGTTTTGTGCCCCCAATCGCAAGACATAAAACTGAATAAAAGGATAATTAAGTATGCTTTTGTTACGATTTTCATAACTATAATTGTAATGATTCATATTTTATTTTTACCATCTAATTTACAAATTAGGGTTAGGGAATCCAAAACATTTAACTCATTTTTTGTTCCCACGTCTATACAGAGTCTTCTGAGGTATTTATATCTGACTAGATTTTTAAAGATTTGGATGGTGTAATAAAACCTCAATGGTTTTTGAAATCTTTGAGTTTGGAGAAGTTCATTATATTCTTTGATTTTACAAAATTAATTTGAAAACCTTACAGCTCTTCCTGCGATTAAAAAGCTTGTGCTCCAGCAAAAACATTAGTGGAAAAACCTAACAAGTCTTCCTCTTACGCCGGAAAAGCTTCGACGGACAAGTATCGACCTGTTAGGTTTGGTTATTAGGATTTTCTGTTTTTCCTGAACTTTCCAAGTTTGGGTTTTAGGAAGATGTTTAGGAAACAGGATATTAAGAAACTGACCATAGCTCCGATGGAAGCCAGAAGGACGGTAATTAAAATATCCTCGGTTCGTATTAGGCTCAGGGAAGATAGGAAGGTACCGCTAGCCGTCCCCATCCATATTGGTGTGAATTTAATCTCCATCATCTTCCGCACTTGTCTCTTGTTCCCGATTATCATCCTCTACTGCAGCTTGGCTTACGGCAGTTACTACAGTGCCGGCAACTACTACATAAGTAGCAATTGAGATCAGCCATGCAGGAATGGTTACGGGAGCTGCCAAGAGAGTTCCTCCAATTGTGGCCAGACTCACTCCTACTGTTCTCAGTATTCTAAAGAATTTAGGAGTTGGTTTTTTGTACCTGTCTAAGATATTCATATCGATTTGAATTTATGTTTAAGGTTATTTTCTCTTTTCTATCCTTTGCTTGATAAATGATTGACAGTAATTTATCTAGAGCAAATCTTGAATAAATGCCTGTTCCTATTCCCGTGAGGTGCATCACAGGGGCCATACAGCCTTGTAGCTCCTCGAGTGCGTTATTGGCGGGATGAAATAGGATGTGGCTTCTGTTATAAACATCCAATACTTCCAGATGTCTTTTATGCTTCTGGGAATAGCGTGCTTTGAGTTCGTATTTGCCTTCCGGGATGCAGGAAATATTCTTTAGATTTTCCTTCCACGGAAGCTCAATGGTAAAACAGACGAAGTGTCCGTTTAAAGTGAGGGTACCATTGGTACCCCCACTCTTATACACCCTTGTTAATATGAGTTCCACTTTTAGATATCATCCACATTAACAACTTTTAGGGCATTGAATGCCCCATTCTTTAAGGAGTAGAACTCACCATTTACTTCCTGATAAAACTCGATTCCCAATACAACCAGAACTGGATTGTGAGAATCTGGAGTTAGCTGTGCCATCAGGGATGTAGCTGCTACGGAAGTGTTGTCATATAGCAACATTCCCATATCCTTTTCGGCGTAAACAAAGGTTTTGTTCTCAAAGTCCACCTCGGCTGTACCCATTGCAATTTTGTAGTGGGTAGTCCCAGCCGGAGCGGTAATTTCCTCGGTTGCACTAAATTCATTTAATGCGACCGAAGCCTCCCCTTCTACTCGATCATAATCAGCAGTATAGAGACCGAAAAAAGTGGTGTCCAGCTTGCCGTTGATGTTGAAGTCAAAGCCTTCTAACAACTGGAGATTGCCATCATCCAAGGTACGTTGACCTCGTGCATTTACAGGGTCGGTTTTGATAATGGCCAGGAGTATGCTTGTTAATCTGCTTACCACACGGCGATCCTTTGCGTTTTGCATCAGAGAACGGAGCGCACTTCTAATGAGTTTGCCACCTCTACCCGCTCGACCAAATTCGGAATTGTTTTCCCGTGTTCTCGCAAAAGCGGGGCTGTGGAGGATTTTGTCTCGGTCTGCACCGCCTTTTGCACGAGCTAGATGCCCATCTGCAGTTTTGTAAAAGGAAATATCATCGATAGTTCCCTTTAATTTGATAATACCAGCTTGTTTTGCCATGATATAATTATTTAAAGTTAGCTGCAAAGATGAGGCGTGGGGAAAGGGGTTTTTCACAAGTTGGGGAGAGGTTGGGGGGTTTTTAGTTTCAAGCTTAAAGTTTAAAGTTTAAAGTTTAAGGTTTCTGGTTTGGGGTTTCTGGTTTCAATCTTAAATTTAATTGTTGGTTGAGGGGTTGTTATTTGCGGATATATGGGTGGAGATGTCCCAATGTTATATGGAGAGTTG
>JBLWTS010000133.1:0-6063 GCA_048270045.1 Aequorivita sp. | reverse complement strand
GCCCTTTTGCTAGCTTCTGATTTTCCTGCGGAAAATCCTCGCATACAAAATCGCAACGTTCCTTACACAAAAACGTTGCCAGTAATTTGAAGAAAACCGAGAAAAATGAGCGAAATAAAATTTAATTTAAAGGTTTTCTTAATAAACAAAAATCATTTTGAACTTAAAGGAAAGAACAATAAGGAAATAATTGAGATAATTACTTCAAATCATAAAAGAAGTCTTCACGCAGAAGATGCCGATTTTGATGTTGTAAAACCTAATCTTAATCATCTTATAGAAGAAGAATTTGAATTTTACACTTATTGTTATAATCAAACAAAAACTCAAGATTATTGGCGTCTTTTTTTGCCAGAAGAATTAGGTAAAGACCAAGAATTTGATGTTATAGAATTCTCATATGTACTATTTACCATTTATAAATCTAACATTTATTGTTCAGTTGGTGGAAGTGGTTTTAAAGTAATCCAATCATATATGGATATTAATTTTGGAATTGATTTTTACCAACATTTCGCAAAGCCATCAGAAGATATTCTTTTAAAAGTAAGCACTAGAGGTGTTGCTGGAAATATCGCCCAAAAAGACAATACGTTTAATTACGACCAAAGAATAAGTGAATCTTTAGAGTATTCAGAAATTCCCAAGAAAATAAAAATTGTAATTAGAGAAGAACTTAAAAAAGGCATTTTCAAAAACTTGAAACTTGATGGAGATAAAGATGTTATGGAAATTGGTTCTTATTTTGCTTTAAGAAAAAAATTAAGTTTTGAAGAATTAAAACTACTCGTAAAAAACATTGATGAAATCAGAAAAGACAAGTCTAATTATGTACAATTAACACTATTTTCAAGAGTTGAAGATTCTAACATAATTTCAGAATTAGATAAGGATTTAATGGAGAAGATTGCAAATGATGTAGTACTTCATAATACGCCTGCCGATTTAAATCAACTGAATGATGATATCATTGAAATGGTTAACTCAAGAAAGCTTGAAAAATTTTACGAATGCGATGAATTCAAAGTAAGGTTTAAAAAGACTTGGAGTAAAAATGATAGAATTGTTAATGATAGAAGAAACCTTTACAAAGAATGTACAAATCATATTTTTCAAAATATTGATGATATAAATGATAGATTCAAAATAAAAGGAAAGTTCTACGACTTAAATGTCATCGGTTTAATAAATGGAAAGGATTCTACTTTTGGAACATTTTATTCTCACATAATTTGCGAACTTACAAGTAAGTCAAAAAAATATTTTCGAATTGATGCTAATTGGTATTATCTTGATAATCGTTTTTTAGAACAAATAAAGAAAGATGCCGTCAGTACTTATTTACAGAATAAACTAGAGTTAGATTTATTAAAAAAATGGAAATCTGGATGGGACGAAGACAAATACAATTTAAAACATAAGAAAAAAGGTTATTACGTTTTAGATAAGCTAATAAAGGACAACATTGAATTATGCGATATTTTAATCGTAAAAAAGAAGAAGATTTATTTTGTTCACGTAAAAGATGGTTTTAACACCCAAATGCGGAACTTATACATTCAAGTAATACTTTCAGCTAAAAGATTGTGGAATGATTTATACAACAATACTGGGAGTAGTTATTTAGTTAAAACACTAAAAAAATACAATAAAAAATATCCTGACAATAAAATTGATGAAAAAGCAATTTTAGAAGGAATTTTAAGAGAGGAATACAAAATTGAATTTGTAATGGCTTATCGAAATTATTCTTATTCTGGAAACACAGACATTGAAAAGATTAATTTAAGTCAATCGAATATAGCTAAGTATTCATTAGTTCAAACGGTTCGTGAAATGAGAAATTATAGACGATTTGGAATAAAGGTTATTGATATATCTGGAATATAAAAAACTACTGGCAACAACGTATATAATTTATTGCTAGTTCTAGCCTACTTACGAAAATCCTCGCGGATTTTCTATTCGGTTTTTATTTGCTAAATTTAGTGCTTAAACCACGCAACAAACCATATACAAACACGTTGGGTTTAATGCCGAAACGTCTGTTACCAATTCAAAGTTTCGGTAAAATTCAATTCATTTACTGAAAAATAATAGCCGAATTTTAGCAGGTTTGCGGAATTAAAATGTTGAAAAACTAACGTTCACTATTTTAGCTCGTTTGCGGTACGGAATCGGAATTAAAAAAATTGGAATTTCACTCAATCGGAATTTCTCACTCAACATCTGAGTTAAAAATATTGCGGAATTTTAGCTCGTTTGTGGAATGAATGCTCGAACACAAAAAGACAAATGCAAACTAAAAATTAAGCGGATAAAAGCACTAAAACCCAACACCGTGTAAAAAACATTGCTTATCTTAGTTCGATCGTTTGGTTCTTGCTCTTTTGCTAGCTTCTGATTTTCCTGCGGAAAATCCTCGCACACAAAACCGCAACGTTCCTTACACAAAAACGTTCTATGCAATTTGAAAAACACCGTGAATGAATTACAAACTTTTGATATTTAGCCTATTTATAATCCTTTCATCTTGTAAGGATCAAAATTATCAACCATTAGAATTGATAGATATTAATTGCAATAAAGTGCCGGAAATTTTGCAAAATGTTTTTGATAGTGACCAAGGAATGAGAACAAATGGAGGAGAAATTAACCCTAAAATAGATAAAGAAAATCTGATAACAGTAGTTAGTTTAATTGAAAAATGTGGAATGCCTACATTAGAAGTAGTTAGCGATGTGCAAATGAGCGCAGTTTGGGTAGTTTTCCAACATGGAGACAATGCTAATCGAAAAAAATACTTACCACTTTTAGAAAAATCAGCAAAAAATGGAGATTTAAAAGCATCGCAAATTGCTTTGATGAAAGATAGAACAATGATGAACGATGACTTACCTCAAGTATACGGAACTCAAGTAATTCAAAATGGGAATGAATGGATTTTATACGACCTTGCAAATCCAGAAACTGTAAATAAGAGGAGAACGGAAATGGGACTTGAACCTTTACAAGATTATTTAAAACGTTGGAATATTGAGTTTGACATTAAACAATCTGAATAAAAACTGCATAGAACAACGTGTATAATTAATTGCTTGGTTCTAGCCTACTTGCGAAAATTCCTGCGGAATTTTCACGGGTTCGTAAATGTTTGCTAACTTAGTCGCTAAACCACGCAACTAACCATACACAAACACGTTACCTGCAAGCTGAAAAAAACTATGGGATTTTTTAAAGAGAAAAAGAAAGAAAAAAAAGAAATAGCTAATTTGGAAGAAAAAGCAGAAGTTAAAGTACTAGAAAGACCTAGAATTTGTTGTATTGATACAGATAAGGAAGTAATATCTAATTTAGAAAGCAAAGGATATAATTTGTCAAAAGGTTCTTTAGGCTCAAAAATAAAAGTTCCTAACAGTACTAGAAGAGAAAATCATCAATTACTGCCAAACCACGATTTCCCATTAAATTTACACGAGCTTGATATATTTATAATTGATTTAGATAACTTTGAAACTATAGATTATTATCAAGAAGACCATATTAGGGAAATGCATACCGGAAAAAGCTCTTTCTGTTTATTGAGTAGTTTTCCCGAAACATTATTTGACCCACGACCAATTGCAGCTTCTTTTTTAAGAAATGAACTTTATAAAATAACCAATAGGGAATATTTATTAATTGCTTTTTCATCATCTAATTATGAAGTTGAGTATGAACCTATAGAGGTAACAGAAGGAAATGCCAGAAGACAAAACATTGAAAAGCACAATATTTATTCTTTTTGGGATTATATTCCGTACAGAGAAGTAAAATATGGAAAGGAAATAAGTATTTGTAAATCTATTGACGATTTGCAGCGGCTACTAGAAAAGTATAAGGCAAACTCGTTCTATAATCAAACATTTGAACACCCTACAAGATGGAATGGTGGTAAAAATGAAAAATATGAAAACTATTTTCCACTAGTAAAAAACATTAATGGAGATATTGTTTCTTATGTAGAAGTTAATGAGTTTCATAATCTTATCGTCTTCCCACAAATTGAGGATAAAGCAAATTTCTTATCAGAGTTTCTGTCCAAAATTGCACCATCTATTTACCCTGAATTATTTCCATATTCCACAACTTTCGATTGGAAAAAACAAGAAGAATATTGGCTACCTAATTTCTCACAACTTTTAGAAGATAAAAAAGCAATAGAGAAAGAATATCAAGATAAATTAGATAAAAATGAATCTGATATTGTTTCCAATAACAAAAAATTCTCATTTCTTCACGATTTAGTTACAGAAACTGGTGACGAACTAGTTGAATCTGTTATCAAATTTTTGAATTGGTTAGAATTTAAAAACGTAACAGATTTTGATTCTGCCAACGGTTCCTCTACAATTTTAGAAGAAGATATTCAAGTTGATATACCTGAAGGTTTGCTAATTATTGAATGCAAAGGAATTGGAGGCACGTCAACAGATGCGGATTGCAGTCAAATTTCAAAAATAAAACATCGTCGCTGTAAACAAAGAAACGCATTTGATGTATTTGCACTATATCTAGTAAATCATCAACGTTACCAACCACCTTTAAAAAGACAAAACCCACCTTTTACTGAACATCAAGTTCAAGATGCAATTAACGATGAAAGAGGTTTACTAACTACTTGGCAACTGTTTCAACTTTATGAACAAGTTCAAAGCGAAATTATTTCAAAAGAAGCAGCGAGAAAAGTTTTCATAAACTATGGTCTTATAGAGTTCAAACCTCAAGATTTAGAATATATCGACGAACCTTTAGAATTGTTTGAGAATGGAAAGATATGTATTGTAAATATTAAAGATTGTCTTCTCGAAATTGATAAAGAAATTATAGTTGAGAAAAACGGGAAATATGCCAAATCCAAAATCCTCGACATACAATTAGACGGAAAATCTGTAAAAAGTGCCAAAGAAGGTGAAATTGGACTGAAATTAAGTAATCCGATTAAAAAGAAATCGAAACTTTGGAAAAAGCCAGCAGGTAACAACGTATATAAAAAATAGCGGTTTAATCGCTTAATCGAAAGAAAATGAATAAATTAAAGGTCTGTTATAATCCGAAAAGTTCGTGCTAAAAATCCGCTACTTTTCATATACAAGACCGTTGTATGCAATTAAAACAAACATAGATAAGACAATGGAAGTGATAACAAATAAAATAATATTAAGCAACCTTAATAAGTTCAGTAAAATGTCGTTATATGATTTTGAAAATAACGAAATAAAACATAGGATTGAACTTTTAGATAATAATTATGAATATCTAAAAGCTATTAAAAGCGGAGAATTGAGTAAATATACTAACGAAGAGGATTTAATAAAAATAAAGAAGCTTTCCGAATATTTTTTCGGAAATATTAGTCTACCTCTTCAGAAAAAGATGATAAAGGAGTACGAACAAACAGTTCTTCATCAGACATCTGAAAAAACTCCTCTAACGTCACAACAGGAAGAGTTTTTAAGTAATCTTTTTCCTCTTGAGTATGTTCGTTATCTAAATGCTCGAATTTATGTTTATTTGATTTCATAATTTGTAATGTTTGTGGGAATATAAGTCAAGATTTAGATTTCTCAAATAGTCCAATTAAAATAAAAACAACTGCAACACCCACTAATACTCCAGATAAAAAATCTTTAGTATTAAAAACATTAGAACTTATATCTAACAATAAACTAATAACAGGACTCATATTTCTGATTTTAGAAGAATCTACTTTGGGAGGGTTGATTAATTTATTTAAAACAATATTTAACTAACCGACAAAATAAATAACTGCATACAACAATGTATATAAACAATGCTTACTAATTGTTGACCTATGCAAAGTGCGACTTTAGTTTTTTTGTTCCATTACGAAACTTACGTGTTAATATATTCGCACTATTCATATACTAACTCGTTGGGTGTAATTTGGAAATCTTACCAATTTTTGGTATTTTTGAGTTTAAATTTGAAATTATGAGTAAAAACACATCAATATCACTCGGAAATTATTTTGACCAATTTGTGAGTAGCCAAGTTTCTGCT
>JBLWTS010000132.1:0-6259 GCA_048270045.1 Aequorivita sp. | reverse complement strand
AAAGAATCCAAATCTTGCCCATTTTCTGGCCTGATAGAAAATCAAAGCCGCCTAAAACGACTTATAAAGGATCGGTATTTATAGAATTATCGGGTTGTGCAACGATTACCATTGTTAGCCACTGGCTTTTCTTGTTTCAATATTCGAGTTCTACCCCTTTTCACGTCGCCTTAAAAGACTGAGTTTTTATTCGTTAGAGATACTTTTCCTGAATTCCCATTTCATTTATTCCGTTTATCTCATTGTCGAACATTTTACCCATTGCCCTATAATAGTTCTCATCCCAATATCCAAAATCTTCAATAATTTCTAAACAACAACTTACGTAATGTAATTCCAATTCGATATTTAGTTCTGTAATATTCATTTTGCGAACTGTGCGAATTATTTTTCGTGCCTCAGTTTCACGTAAATTCATATTCCTCCCATTTGGATAAATATATTTTTCAATTTCTTTTTTATATTTTTCTGTCAGCTTTTGAATATCGCCTGTTGTGAATATATCTAAGTAATTTTTAGCATCAGGAATTTTTTTATACATCTCCAAAATCAATTTAATGATTTCAGTTTTGTCCATTTGGTTTAATTCCATTTTTAATTCTCTAAGTGCCATAATTAGCTCGGTTTTTCAGCTGGTGGCTGACGTTCAGTATATGCGGAGTGCGACCGATAGGGAGCATTACGTATATACATTGTTCTCTGCTGGCTTTTTTTACTCGTTCTGTATGCGTTGGCTCGCAGCTCTTTGCAACCGCAGGAACGAGGATTGCAATGTGCTGTGAATTGCTTTGGTTATTTCATTAAACTGTCTCTAATTTTTTCTTTGGTTTTGATTTGGCAGATTTACCTCTGTTAATTCTTCTGTTAGACATCTTTAGCCAGATATTTCTTAACTCTAATGTTTCTTCTAAAGTGAATCCATAATGGTCTATCAAAACTGCCTTATCTACAATATCCAAAACCTCTTCTATTCGGTCTTCACGAATTAATTCATCAATAAGATTTATATCTATCCCGTGATCTTTTACGACAGGAATAAGAAGTTCCTCAATTTCCGTGGGTTCAAATGTCATTACTCCACCGCCATAGCTGCGACCTGTAACCTCGGAAAAGGCAAAAGTCAGCGAGTTAAGAAAACAAACTACTATACTTTCAGGGCTATATTCTTCTGAAATAAATCGTACTCTATGAATAGTATCAGTTGAAGAAGCCTCAACGTGGTTCAATACCAATTTTGGATATCTATTTACTTGACGTAAGGCGAAGCCTTGCGGTATCCAGAGAGAAGGAGTGATATACCATTTTTTTCTAATTCTACATTTATATCCAGTATGAAACTCTTTCTCTTCTCCATACTTTATATATGTCTTACTATGTTTATCTAATAGCTTAAACTCTGTATTCTCTGGTAAAAAGAGCTGGTTTGGAAGGTCTTTTTGAGCATTTGTTTCAAAGTCGCTATCATTAAAAATAATACCAGATAATTGATTAGACTTACTAACTACCTTGGTTGTAACGTCTTGTAAATTCCATTCTTCTACTTGGGATTGCTTGAGCATAAAAAACTCATTACGTCCTGTTACTATCCCTACATCAGCATCCAAAATGTTATTTGCCAATGGAATACGGTTGCTATCTTTAATTCCTCGCAGAAAATCAATTTCTCTGGGATTCAAAAAGTACTTTGTCCATTTCTCATTATCGTGTCTTATATCAACTACCTCTGTTTCTGCAACAGCATCAAAGTCAATTTCAGAAAGTTGGTCTAAGTCGTCTAATTGAAGCACTCTTATGCCTTGAGCATTTACTACGGTTTTTTCGCATAGCATAATTACAACTTCTTGTTGTATGCCATCAAATACTAATTTTTTGAATGTTACGATAGTAATTCTCTCAAAAAAGTTTGAAAGGAATACCCTTGTTTGTTCAGCATACTTAACTTGAAATAATTCTGCTGGAATTACCATTCCCAAACGACCATCTTCCGCAAGTAGTGAAGAACAAATTACTAAAAAGGGAACCCAAATATTGGTTAATTTATTAGGCTTTAGCCCTAAATCTTCCATCATTTGAATGGCAATATCTCTATGTTTGGGTGGAAAATTTTGATACCTTATAAATGGTGGATTACCAATAATAGAATTATAAGCAACATCTTCTTGATTAGAGATAAAACTAAAAAAGTCATTATTTACAATAGTATCACCATTTAATCCGAAATTGGAAGCTCTCATTGTCGCTTTTTGAGCTTCTTCAGGGATAAGTTCAACACCTTTAATTCTGCCATATAAATCATCTCCATTTACTCCAAGTTCATTGAATCTTGCTATAGCTGCTTCAATAAAATTACCATCACCACAACTTGGCTCTAAAACCAAATCATTATCGTTCTGTATTGCCCAGGAACAAATAAACTCAGCAATTGGAGAAGGTGTATAGTAACCGCCTCTTAGTTTATCAAAGTCAATATTTTGTTCTTTCTCTACCATTTATGATTCTATTGGTGCAACAAATAGGTTGTCGCCTGTTATGCAATTTATATCCTCTTGAGTGAAGCCATATAAGACATCAACCTGATTGGATAAGTTGTTATATAATCGGTTTATTTTTCTTTGAATTATTCTCTTCTTAGCGTATGTGCTTTCTGCCTTCAAGCTCTGCTTTGTTCTGATAATAGATTTTACAGTGCTAACGATTTTATCGTGTGCTCTTTTCTCTGCGGCATCAGCAAAATCAATTGTTTTAATCGGAAGATTTTCTATAAACTGTTTACCGTGTGAATAGTAATCTCCTCTAAACTCACTTGCTCTTGATTTGACCATTGCTTCCAAAACTGGGTGAGATAAAAGACCTGCTAAGTAATAAATAGAGTAATTGGAATTTGAACTTATAGAATAATAAGGACCATTGCCACCACCAGTAAATTGAAAGTTTGTTTCATCAATTATATAGCTGGGCTTTTGAGATAATACAGGAAAGACGATTTTGTCTGCATTGTGAAACTTTGTTAAGCTTTGATTTCTTCCATACTGATACCATTTAGGCTCATTTCCGTTAATGCTTCGTTTTTCAAGTTTAACTTTAAATAGGTTTAAGTAAGCCCAACAGTCTGGATAATTATTTTGAAAATCTGCTTCAGAAATTACCGTTGCTGTATCTCCATCAATCTCATAAGGGAATATCATTTGCCCATTTGCTGCTACAGTATCAAAACCATAGAAACTAACATCATATAATGAGGGTTTGCATATTCCTTTCTCAACTTTATATTCTGTCTTGTCTTTCGAAAAATAGAAGTGAGTAGCATCCTCTTTGGTTGGTGTGAAAATATAAATTGGATCTGCACTTGTTTGCAGGCCAACAGGAATTTCAGCAACAGACTTCAAAGCAACAGTGCCTGTGGATATTATTCTATGGAATAGCTTCGCTGCTGTTTCAGATACAAAAACCCAAGGTGCTGAACCAAAAACACTATTATCATATGCAATAACGGGTGTTGTTTCAAATACATCTATTGAGGATAGGTTATCAATTCTACTAAATTCAAGTTTTTCTTTGGCTTCTTTAACTAATACAACAATAGCTGTATAAGTACTTCTATTGGGAAAAAGCTGTGTGACACCAAAATGTATAATTCTATCTAAAGAAGTTGTATCAGTAATAAAACTTCTTAATTTCTTGCCTCCTTTTACTATGAAAAATTTATGAGGAACTATATAGCCAACTCTACCACCTTCACAAAGAAGGTTTATCGCCCTTTCTATAAAAAGGTAATATTTATCAAATAAATCTTTCTTAGAGTAAGTGTAGGGAGAATGCTGACTTCTATAATATTCAATTTCTTCGGGTGAATACTTCACAAAGTTTTGAATCCTAACATAAGGTGGATTTCCTACGATAGCATTGAAACCTTTATCCTCTTCCAGAAACGGAAATTCATCTGCCCAGTTGAATGGGTTGATTTTAAATAGCAATTCGTCATTGTCTTCAGCTCCTTCATCAAACTCAAAGTAGCTATCATCAAGAAGTGAGTTGCCACACTTAATATTTTCGTCAAGGTTTGGCAAGACTTTCTCTCCTGTGCTATCTAAAAAACTTTGAATGGATACAGCATTTTCGTTTTCAATCAAACGTAGAAGCAAACTAAAATGAGCTACTTCAACAGCATAAGGATTAATATCAACTCCGAAAATATTATCTATAAGAATAGTATGTTTCTCGGATAGTGATAAACTGAATTGACCTTCCGATAATTCTGTTAAACAATCATCCTCTAACTCTTCTTGTTCTAAATAATATGCTTCACGGTAATGTAGAATGTAATCAAATACAGAAAGCAAAAAAGTACCTGAGCCACAGGATATATCTGCTATCCTAAAATCCAAAGAATCATCAAAGTCAGCCTCTGCATATAGCTTGTCTAATGTTTCGCTTACTATCTGCTTTACAATTCTTTTAGGTGTAGGTACTACGCCATTAGAAGCAACTACTTCTGGTTCTTGTACTATTGAAACTGAATAGTCGGCTGCTAACTCGATTTTATTCCCTAAATACTGCTCATATATTTGACTTAAAATGTCGGAATCAATAACAGAAAAATCATAAGGGCTTACTGGGTAATAAAGCTCGGAGAAAATATCGAGTAGTATTTGGTCGTCTATCGTTATTTGTTGTGCCAAATCATCTTCAATGAAAGAAAATAAACCAGAATTATACTTGTTATCCGAAGCTATGAAAAGCTCTTTTAATTCGTCATAAGTAGTGATATTTTTTAGTGTTTCATACTTCTCAATTTCTCTATCCTCACATATCCTCAAGAATATGATTTTATTAATCATTCTTTGGATAAGGAAGTTAATGTCATCTTGAGATAAACCCGCATTGTTTTCTACTACGTTTTCAGCAAGTACTTGTCTCCAATTTTCAATTTGATTTAAGAAATGTTCATCAAAGGTTTCTTCACCTTTTAGATCTCCTGTGTCAACTGCGGTTAAACTTCCTGATTTAACTGCTTCAAAGGATAGTAGCGAGTATATTTCTTCTAAGTTTTCAAGAAATTTAGTGTAGTGAAATGTTTTGTATTTATTACGAGAAGCAAGGTCTTCTAATTCTGGTTTGACTGTACAGTCATAAAAAACTAAGTCTTCAAAATTAGTAAGAACAGAAAAAGGCAAATTAGCACTCCAACCATATCTTCGTGTCTGAAAAGCGGGTATTTTTTTTGTTGTAATATCTATAGATACTTTTTTCGCCTCTACAAAAAGTGAACGTTGTCCAAACTGTTTTAAAGTATAATCTGGATTCTTTTTGGTTATTTTATCCTCTTCCTCAACATCAATAGATTCTTCTTGTATAACCTCTCGAAAGAGTTGTGTTTTACGAGCCTCATTATCTACATCCCAACCAAAACACTTGAGTAGCGGATTTAAAAAATCGATTCGAACTTGAGCTTCACTATAAGCACCTTTCTTATAATCAGCATAGCCCTTACCAAAAGCATCAATTAATACTTTTAGCTGGTCGCTACATTCATCAATATTTTGGCAAATTTTATAAGCCATTAGTTAGTCAATTTCTTTTGATATTTTACTTCATTCTCAGCTACAATTAAAGCCTTCAAAGCTTCATCTTCATTCTCCACTACAGCATACACCTGGTCAGCCAACCAAAGAGCTGTTGCTTCTGCTTCGTTAAGTTTGAAAATTTTAATGAGTTGGTGAACGTGTTCACGTTTCGCAGTTCGTTCCCCTCTTTCTATTTTGCTCAGTTGAGCGGTATCTATATCCAGTTCTGCCGAAAGGTGTCGCAAGAGCATATCTTGTTCTTCTCTTTTGGCTCTGATAAGGTCTCCAAACTTATTCATTGTTTATTTCTTAACTTGACAAATAATGACAAATGTAAAGAAAACAAGAGAATATTTGTCTATTTCGCTTGTTCTTTTTTAAGGTGGTTAAAAAAGCAATGTGTGCGATAGCACTCTTTGCTTTTGTGCGGTTGGTTTTTCAGCTTGCAGAGAACGTCTCGTATAAACGCAGTAGCGGGATTGGCGCACTGACTTTTCGGTTTATATCAGACCTTAAATTTATAAAATTTCCTTGGGGATTTGCACTTACCCGCTATTGCGTTTATACCTCTTAAGTTTGATTTTTAATAAATCAGTTAACTTTCAGTATAAATCAGAAAGAACAAAAGAGCGGAGTAAGGTTACTTTATACAGTGAAGCTTTAGACTTCGACAACATTGATAATCCCCGCTCTTT
>JBLWTS010000131.1:0-6271 GCA_048270045.1 Aequorivita sp. | reverse complement strand
GCTTGGCTCAGCTTGTACACAACGGTTCTCAGCTATACGCAGGCAGGGATTGTAACCACTGAACTTCCTACGAAGAACTGAACTTTAAATTTACCACTTTCCTGTCCTACGAAGCACGAAACCCCTGCTTGCGTATAGGTGATGTTATGCGGTCGGCTTTCTTTTTCTCTTGTCATAGTTGATTAGTGTCAATCGTTAGCTTAATCAATTTCATACACTCTTGAATTGAAAATCCATAAACTATTCTAGTGTTCACTGCAACTTTACAAGCTAAAGCAACTATCTGACCTTCCGAGTCAAGTATAGGTGCTCCACTACAACCTGCATAGTCGTCCTTGTCTGTTATTGTTTGAGGAGCAAGGAACTTATGAAAATAACCATTTGATTTATGAAATTTAAGTCCATTTTTTAATGTTGGTGTCATTTTGAGATATATTCCTTGATACTCAGGTCTTATCTTTCCATAAAAACTATAGGTTTTTTCCTTATCTGGTGTGGTAGCATATTCAAGGTCTAGCATTAATTTATCGCTTTCTTCAACCTTGAAAAATCCAAAGTCCATATAAGGCTGTTTTAATTCAAAATTTTCAGTGAGTTTGGTAAATGTAATATCGATTCTTTCGCCATTCGATAATAGACTTTCAAAGTCAGTCAAGTCCATTTCATCTGTTACTTTAAAAGTGTCATACCATACAAATCCACCTATTGGTTTTAATGGTGTTGTGTTATTATCAGGGGGCAAGTTTGTTTCAAGAAATGTAGTTAGTCCATCGTCATTTGTAACGTGTGATACCGAAAGTAATAATGTATGACCTAAATATTTCACTATACAACCTGTCCCAAAACCAACGGGTTTTAAAATTCTCTTGTCAGCTTGAAAGATTTGAATACTTGTCCTAACTGTTAGCTCTTCAACTATCATCGTTTCTTTTTGGTTTTGCTTTTAGCTTGACGAATTTGTTTTTTAATGTAATTGAATTTGACTTGTAAAAGTTGCTTTACCATTTCTTTAGCAAATTTGATAAAGTAGTTTTTATATTCAGCTAATTCAATTCCTTCAGAACGACTTAAATCAATTAATTCATTTGAAAGTTTTGCTGTAATAGTTTCCAAACTTATTCTATCTAAATCGTTAAAAATATCAGTTGCAAAATTCAGAGAATATGTTTCAATTTCATTCTCAGTCAATTCTTTTGTATGAAGAGATTTTACTTTACCTTTTATGTTTGTCTTCAAATCTTCAATTATTTTTTGAGGACTATCATACTGAATGTTTATGGTCTGTCTTGCTATTTTGGCAAGGTCTTCTAATTTATAGTGTTTTTTCATTTCTACTTTTTTATTCTTATCAAGACAGCTTTCTTGTTGTTAAATAAGATTATTTCAATTTTATTTCGTTAATTCTTTTTTCAAGTTCACTACAGTCGAACTCACTTCTTTCTTTTTTATAGAACGCTAAAAGGTTGTAGTGATAAGAATTAAAAGGCACAGTACTCACCATTTTATCTAACTCTCCAAAAAATTCAGCGTCATTGTCAATAAATTCTCGTATTCTTTTAAAATGCCAAACTGTGAGTTGAGCCAAAAAATCTGGATTGAAAAACATCGCAATTAGTCTGTGTCTAAATTTTGGTTCAATCAATTTATTATCAACCGTTAGAATTCTTTTTAGAACTGAATTATCACGAAACTTTACATTACTATCCAAATATTCAAAGTATTTTTCAACAGCTGAATTGATTGCTTCTTTGTCTGTTTTGTTTTTTAAAAGCTCAAAAAGCTGAAATGCCCAATAAGTATCAAATTCATCTTTTGATTTAAATTCTTTGACCTTACTGCTATTGAAGTTTAAGTTTATCTTGAGTAGTTCTCTTGAAGCTTCAAATAAAATAATTTTAGCTACTTGTAAATCTTTTGCATATATGATTTGGTCGTCAGCAAACCTTATATATTTTGCCCCAAATTTATCGCAGATTTGGTTCATAACTAAATCATAATCTTGCAAATAAAAATTGGCTAAAATTCTAGAGCAATCACCAATTTCGTCTTGAGGAATCCCGACAGTTTTTAGGTTATATCCTTCAAGTTTTTTATTCCAATTTTGAAGAAAATGAAAAAGTAATGTAACAACATCCTGTTTAGTTTTAGGAATAACGTGTCGGATTTTACGTTCGAGAATTGTTAAATTAACACAGTCGTAAAAATTGGCTATATCTAAGTTCACAAAACATTTCCAATCATCTAAATCTCTATAGGTTTTTGCTATGCTCTGAAATGATTGCCACTCTTGAATCCAAGAAAGTTCATTGATTGTATTAAATGGTATATACTCAAGTTCAAGTATTTCTTGTTCTTCCTTTAATCGAATGGGATTACCCAAAGTCCACCCCCCAAATGTTCCATCAACTCTGTTAATTGCAATTTCATTTTCTAAAAGTTTGATACAAAGGAAAAACACACAATAGTCTTCTCTGGTAAACGTTGGAACATATCTAGAAATCCCATTATGTTTATTTATTACAATATAATCTCTTGGGTTTTTAGGATTGTAGGTAAAATCCGTTATTCCTGAATATAATTCTTCAAGAAAGATAGCCTTATCTGGTGTACTTTCAAATGGGACGATACTGTCTTTGAGTTTAGCCCAAAATTTAGAAGCAAATATTTTATCAAATGAGGCTCTATCTATTTTCATTTATCGGATTTTGTCTTTTTAAGCTGCCGCATAACGTTTGGTATAACCGCAGTTACGGGATGATTCGCCTTAATTTTCGGTTTAGCACTGGCGTTAGCAATTACGCGTGGATTCGGACGCAGCCGAATCCGCCGTAATTGCGGTTATACGGTGTTGTACCCAGTTTTTATTTCACTTTTCCATCTTTGTCGAAAAACTTAATTTCTCCAGAATGTGCGTCTTTTAAAATTGCTTTAGCTGATTCAGTTCCGTCAATAATTATTGGTTTTTCTTTTCCAGCGAGAACGTCATAAACATATTCTATGCTGTTAATTTTTACTCGTCCAATTTTGTCGTTATGAAAATACCCTTGTTCGAACTCCTCTTTGTGAATTAGGTTAGATTCGTTTTTCCAGTTCTGTGGAAGACCGTTTTCAAGTTTATGTAAATTCGTTATTTTATTTCCATCGTTGTCAAAAATCCAAATTTCGTTAGCCATTCCCTTTAGTTCAAAAGAAAATTCATTTTCGATATTTGGTAAGTCAATGTTTTTCTTAATCCATTCGTTGTCTAGATTAAATCGTCTTTCCTTAATATCGGTTTTTATGATTCCTAAATTGAGTTGTATTTTCTTTACTCGACCTTTCCAATCATCATCATTAGGCTTTCTCAATTCCATTAGGTTTATTCCATAGTGTTCAGCATATTCTTTAGCTCCTTTTTGAAAACCTTTTTTGGAAACCATTATTCCGTTCGTATTTCCAATGTCAGCTAAAACTCCATAAAAATCTCTTACTTTCGCAACTGAAACATTTGAATTGTAATTTTTGCATTCAATCGCAACTTTATGAATAATACCTGCGACTTTATATTCCCAATAAACATCTATTTGATGACTAAAAGCTTTTCCTTTTATCAAAACATTGTGCTGTACATCAACTGTAACTCCATCTTCAGCAAGTAAGGTTTCGTAGATTTCTTTAGTTAATAATTCGTACTCTGTGTTGATGTTCATCGGTTTTATTCTCAAATTGGGTACAACGTCTCGGCTATGAGCAGTGCGGGGCAAAAATGCAATCATTTTCGAATTTGCACTAAGCCAAAACTTTTGTTCTTTAATTTTTTATAATTCCAATCGCCAAAAAGTTTTGGCGACCTCGTAAATATACAACTGCTTTTCGGTTCGGCACTTATCCCGCATTGCTTATAGCTAATGTTGTGGGCTGTGTTTCCTCGCTCCGATTGCGTTCTGCTTGCGTTTTCCCTTTTTTTCTCTTTCACGGGCCATCGAAGAAAATCACTTGTTTTCGATGATTAAAACACAGATTTCGCAAATAAGCGTTCTTTTCCGCCGTTGCTTGCGTTCCGCTGATAAAAGTCCGACGCAATGATTGGAAATCTTTCTTTTTTTTATCCGCTACTTTTTTAAGTCCGCTGAACGGATTTCAGTTCCGATAAAAATCGTTCTGATATTTTTTTCTTTAATCTGTCCGCAATTTATTCCGCTGGATTTATTTCGGATTATTCTTGGTCAGAACGTCAATTTTTGGGTGTCGATTCCGTTTTATTGGAATTCCTTCTACATAGCCCACAACGGTCTCGTATAACCGCAGTTACGGGTTAATATGCGTTAATTTTCGGTTTGGTACCGAACGTTAGCAATTACTGAGTGGATTCGGACGCAGTCGAATCCGCCGTAATTGCGGTTATGCATTGTTAGCCAAAGTTTTTTTCATTTCCTGATATAATTCATTCGAAGCTTTTACTCCAGAAGCACCATAGTTATCTCCTGTTATTGTTCCATTCATTATATTAAGAGGTTTAAGTTTCTCAAAGAAGAATTCTTTTGATAAATCACCAGCCTCTAATCCAATTTTCGTAATGTCTTGAAATAATTTTAGTTGCGCATTATAACCAGTTGTTTTATTTAATAAAGCATTTTCATTCAGCCAATCTTTATTAAGTAAAATACTTATTGTAGAAAAGAAATTATATAATATTTTATAAACTGATTCAAGATCTCTTCTTTTATAAAACTCCCAGAAAAGATATCTTTCGGTTTTGTAATTAAAATCTTGAAAGTCAGGAAATTCAGGAAATGAATTTACTAATTCATTTCTTATTTCATAGTAATCTTTTTCAGGAAAAGTTAAATTTATTAGTGGTTTTACAAATGCAGATAATGAAATCATTCCTTTGGGTGATTTGCCAGTTTGGCTACCCAAAACTCTTATGTTATCTGCCCACGGGGAATCTTGATCAAAATTTAGTGATTGAGCTATCTCAATCATCATTTTAGTAGGCGTGTAGTATTTACTATTTAATTCTAGATTTAAATTTAATGAAGGATCAACTTTAGTTTGTTGTGAATTGATTGTAGAGAAAATATTTGCTTGTTGGTCAATTTTTAAATCTTTATAGATTGCTACAATTAATTCAAAGTTATTTATAGGGTTGCCCCGAAATCCTTCAACTCTATGTTGACCATCAATTATAGTAAAAGTCGCATCATCAATTCTTAAAGTTAAGTGGTTGTCTGTTTCTGATTCTATAAAATTTGATGTTGTATTAACTATAATTGAATTAGGAAATGTTGCATCAATAGAACTCAAGTAACTTTTAATTTGTCTTACTTTATCTTCTCTTAACTCTCTTTGAATCCCTAAAATTTCATCATCATCCGCAATTCTCCTCCTATCAACAATAGACATCGCTAACAAGTTTTCGGGGGATATTTTTGTAACATAAATCTGCCCAATAGGTTGTTCTATTTTTAATATATCCAGCTGTATTGTGCTCATAATTTAATGTTTTTATTATCAAGTTTCGTTGATGTCTTTTCTTTAGCTTTTTTAGCTCTTTCCTTACTCAAGGCTATTTGTTCATCGTATTTGCTAATTAATCCAAGAATAATAGAAACTATTAATGTTAAAATAGTTCCCGTTCTATAAATTTTCAACGGAAACAAGTTATTCAAAGAAGCCATTTCAACAGTGGAAACTACAAAAAGTGTTATAGTCAAAACATAAAAGGCAATTGCAATTGTATTTAAGGTTTTTCTATCCGTTTTATTATTGAAAGCTAAATACAACAGGGAAGTTAAAAAGCACGCATTTGTCACTAAGATTATGCTTATTATGTCAATTGAGTAAACGAATTTATCTTGTTTTATCCCCCAAATAATTCCAATATTAATAATAGGAACTAGATAAGAAATTAATAACCAAGAAAATGTCTCCTTGAGAGTTCCAGGTATGTTGATTAGGAAAATCCTAAATCGTTGAAATGCTTTATCCCAATTTATATTCAAAGTTTTCTATTTTTAAATTTTGGCTAACGTTGAGTATAAAAGAAGTAGGGCTGAAAATAAGCAATTACCTTTCGAATTATCCACAAGCCAAATCTTTTGCATTTTGTTTTAAATTATTGTTCTAAAAGCCAAATCAAAAGATTTGGCGACCTCGCAAATGTGCTTGAAACATTGGGTTTAGCACTGACTTGCCCTATTTTTTTTATACAGCTTAAGTTTGATTTTTAATAAATCAGTTAACTTTCAGTATAAATCAGAAAGAACAAAAGAGCGGAGTAAGGTTACTT
>JBLWTS010000130.1:0-6367 GCA_048270045.1 Aequorivita sp. | reverse complement strand
CCCACGACACCGCAAGCAATGGCCGCGGTCACCGAAAGCATCAAACTGCCGACAATATAGGATTTTAAATATTTCATCAGCTCCAAACTTGGATCAATTTCACTAAAGGAAAGCACGAAGTTTTCGCCCAAAATCCAACTCCCCAATTTTAAGCTGAAATAAAGTATAAATGGAATAAAAGGCGGAAGACTTATGTTTGAAAATGTAAAAGCAATGACTTTGTTTAAATTTAAAATCATCGCTAAAAATATCACAGTTAAGGTATGGAAACCCCAAATGGGCGAAAGACCGATAAATACGCCCAAAGCAATTGAAAAAGCTTTCTTTTCGGCAGAATCGTTACTACCTAAAAGGTCCTCCATTACAAAGCGTTTAACTCCTTTTTTTTTTAATTTTCTGAAAAGATTTCGAGGTTTTATATAGAGAAACGTAACGATAACGAACCAAGTATTTAGAATACTAATTCGCGTAAAATCCTTGAACGGGCGAAAATGGGAAACCCTATCTTCTAATTCGTAATGAATTCGAATTGGGATGTTTTTTACTTCAATTTCGTTCCAAGCGGCTTTTACGATTGCTTCAATTTCAAACTCAAATTTGTTGGTGTAAAATTTCAAATTCTTCATCGCAAAAAGTGGATACAGTCGAAAACCAGATTGCGTATCCTGAAGACGGGTTCCCGTTTCAACCCAAAACCAAAAATTAGAGAATTTGTTTCCAAAACTACTTTTTTTAGGAACCCCTGCTTGCGCCATATTACGCGAACCGATGAGCAAAAGATTTTTGTTTGGTTCACCCTCCAATGCCTCAATAAAAGAAGGAATATCCTCCGAAAAATGCTGTCCGTCGCTATCAATGGTTATTGCGTAATGATAACCCAAACTTTCTGCAAGGGTAAAGCCTTGACGAAGTGCGTTACCTTTTCCCTTATTTTTTGGAAGATTGATTTGTTGTATTTGCGGAAACTGAACTAAAATTTCGGAAGTAGAATCGTTTGAACCGTCATTCACCACAATCACATTTTCGGTGTAAATCAAAACACCTTCAATAACGTCTTGCAACGTTTTGCAATTATTGTAGGTAGGAATAATTACACAACATTTCAGGATTTCAAATTTTTCTGAAAGTAGTTTTTGGTTCATTCGGAAATTTTTGTTCTTTATGTCCTTTGTGCCTTTGGAGTTAATTTTCACCGCAGTAACCAATGGATGCAAAGCAAATATAAGTTTTAAGAATTAGAACAAAATTGGGGAATTAGTTTTGTTTTGAGAAAATCAAATTTATTTAAAATTAGATCTTTCCTTTTCTGAAAAATTCTTTGAATGGAGAATAAAGTCCTTAATGATATCCTTCAATTCCTTAGAAGAAATATTTCCGTAACTTTTCAAAATAAATGCTTTGTCTTCATCAATATGATTGTGATATCCCAAAATACGCGGAGCGTTTTCCTGAACGCTCATACGAATATAACGAATTTCAATATTTGAGGCATCAGCGGCAATTGCATTTTCAATCAAGGAAACTCCCTGCTTAAAAAGACGTACTTTTTCACTTATCCCTTTTGCAAATTTTCCAGTCAACGTTGTAATTGCTCCCTTGTAGGCAATTAAAACCGGTTTTTCTGGGTTTTCCACTTTCGAAATTTCCGTATCAAGTTGGGATGTGATTTCAGCACTATCAACTGCATTTGGGTACTGAGCACGGATTTGATTTAGATCCTGCGAACTCGCATAAAAAGTAACCAAAAGCGCTATAAAAATTGATAATTTTCTTTTCATATTTACGTCTTAGAATAGACCTCGAAGATTCAGGGAACCTTTTGTGTATCGATTATCCTTCGGTTTTAAAAGTAGCATTTAGTTTTAAAGCCACAGTATCTTCAAAAGAAGTGGTGTTTTTAACTTTCACTTCCCCATTTTCTTCAGCAATACTAATAGCCAATTCCAAATCTGGATTTTTTTCAGGGTTGATAATGGCCATGAATTTTATGTTTGAAGAAACGGATAAAAATAAATTTTTGCCAGTAGCTTCCTCCGTCAGCTCCTTTATAATCTGAATCATACAAACTCCGGGCATTACAGGATTTCCGGGAAAATGACCCTTAAAAATATCGTGATCCTTATTTAAATGAACCCTAGCCAAAATACCCTCAGACGTCCTTTCAGTTGCAGTTACCTTATATAATCCTTCGATGAGCATATTATTCTCTTTTAAATTTCTCCAAGTCTATTTTTAACTTGATGTTATTGTGTTGTATCGCAATTGTATCAGCGATTTCTCCATCGGAAGATGTAAAATCAATATTCACTTTTTCTTTTGTTTTTGAGGTGTTTACGATACTTTTAAGTTTTCCTGATTCAGCTTCAACAAAATAAAAATTAAATCGGGAATCACTCTTGGTTTTGTAAACATTTTGATTGTGGGAAACATAGGATTCCACAACCTTTGCTTCTTCATTGACCAACAGTTTAAAATCATCCTTTAAAACATTGATGATAAATTTTCTGTCAAAATCCTCAACTACAAAATTTTTGGTAAATATATCTTCTTCAAACTGAAAATCAAATAGTTTACTACCAAATTCGGTTGTAAAAACAACTCGATGATTTCTAGATCCAGTCTTCTTTATAATTAAAATCCCACCAAAATTTTTTCCGTAAACCTCAATCTTCGCTTTGTAAACATAATCAATTTCTGGATTGGAAAAATAAGGGTTCTCAATTACGGATTTAGTTAAAGGAACACGCCGTAATCCTTCCGTGGCTTTTAACGAACACGAGTTTAAAAGCACGATAGCGAAAAGGCTAATTGCTAAAAACCGAATCATTTACGTTGCTATTTAAGGTTCGGTTGCTGAATACGATTCGTGTAAAATCTTGCGACGGTTCCACCATTTTTACTTCATATACCTGTGCATCGTCTTTGTTAAACAGCAATTCAAATGAGGCTATGTATCCAGCAATTTTCTTGTCTTTTGGAATAAAAACTGCCTTGTTATACTTCGAAGATTTAAAAAATGAAACGGTAAAATCAGCATCGTTAAACATATTTCCTTTTACGCTGTTTACAATCAACTGATTTAGCTTTTTGAAGAGTTTGCTATTTCCAATATCAACTTTACTTTTTGTACCACCATCATTAATAAGCAGTTGATCATCCTTGAAAATAACACTATACTGATACGGATTTGTATATGCCCATTTTACCAAATTGGGCGATTTGAAAACCATTTTTCCAGAAGTCTTAACATCATCCGCCAAAAAATCGAGGTGCTTATATTGCACAAAATCGGTTTTAATGGTTTGAGTAGTCTTTGCAGAAGCAATAACTTTCTCTTTAAACAATGCTATTTCCGAAGGATTCATGGTAGTTTCCTGCGCTTGGATGAAGCCGCTAATAAAAATGGCAAATAACAATAAATAATAACTACGCATAAGCTTCAATTTCAAGTAAGCACTCTACGGGAACCGATTTCAGTTTGTGCCGAGGCAAAGTTAACAATAACTGTTCCAATACGGCAACCGTTTTGGAGCTGCTGTCATGAAGGAGGATTATGTCACCTTTTTGCAGATTGGAAGTGATTCGTTTTAGGATGTTATCTTCTGAAATATTGGTAGTGTCGAGGCTCCGTTTGCTCCACCCAATTGAAAATTGCCCTGTTGACTTCAATGCTCTTTTAATATTCGGATTAGTTACACCGAAGGGGGGACGAAACAATTTTACCTTCTTTCCTGTCATTTCTTTCAGCAGTGAAATATTTTGATTCAATTCTAAAGTAACTTTTTCAGAAGAAAAAAATCCGAAGTTTTTGGAATGTGAATACGAATGGCTACCGATGGAGTGACCTTCTTCTATTATTTGACGAACAATTTCTGGATGCTTTTCAGCATTTTTCCCAATTAAAAAGAAGGTTCCGTGAGCGTCGTATTCTTTTAAAAGTGACAAAATTCTTGGAGTATAAATTGGGTCAGGACCGTCGTCAAAAGTGATGGATACGTAGTTTTGATTAATTTTGTAATTGTGATTTAACGATTGCAAATGATAGTTCCATCTAATTTGAAATGAACCAATTGCAGTAAGCAAAAACCAAATAAAAACGAATAGAATATAAAGCCAGACTGGAACATCCCCAAAAAAACCTGCGAGCAGTAGTCCAAAAAACACCACCAAAGCAAGTGCATTTATGGTGTAAAATTTTAACATTTTTTCAGTAAAACAAGACTATGGTTTTGACCGCGATATTGGTTGTAACACAAAATCGTTTTAATTGTAGAAGATTTGCTTTTATTAATTTTTACAATTTCTGGAATCGTTTGGGTCTTTAAGATTCGGGAAGCTAACCAAACTCCAAAAGCAGAAACCGTATTGTTTTCACCCACTAAATGTTTGTAAAAAACTTGTTGGGTTTTGTTGAAAATTCCTTCAGAGAGTTGATGATAATAACTATCATAATCGCCATCACCATTGTTTCCAAGAACTACAACATCAATATCAGCCGGCTTTAAATCATTCTCTGTTAAAAAACTTGTAATAGTTTCAGAAACATTTTCCTTCTGTAACGTATTGAAAGTTTCCACGGAACTTAATTCCGCATAACAACTTTCCTTTTTCTCATCGGAAACCACGAAAAAGTTAGCGCCATCACTAAAAACGGCACCTTCGGTTCTGGAATATAAAACTTCCGAAATAGTTATGGGATTTGGTTTTACGTGATTTATTAAACGATGCACTTGCGTAGTATGCTCACCTAACTCCTCTACTCCACCCACCAAAATATTCTGGGCTTCATCATTTTCAAGTTGCAACTTAGCATCCAACAAAGCGGATTCAAAGGAAATCGCCGAGTGAACATATGTGAAATTATAGGCTTTGCATTCAATTCCTAAAGCAATCTGTCCCGCCACGGTGTTGTGTGTACTTTGAATAAAAGATGTGGGCGTTAAATATTGCTCGTTGTTGTCAATAATTGCACTAACAAATTTTTCAGAATCTATCATGCAGCCCATTCCAGTGCCGGTAATGATTGCATCCACAGTTTCAACTCCTGCTTCGTCCATGGCTATTTTTGAGGCAACCACTCCCATTTTAATCCCTTTCGCCATTCTACGTGCAGCGGCGGGTGCAATGTATTGTTTGTAATTTGGATCTTGCGCGAAAATTACGGTATCGTTGTAAACTGTTATCTCATCCAAAAACATACTATTATCGTATGTTTTTTGAGGTGAAATTGAGGCGACACTATTTATGTAGACTTTCTTCATTACGGCTCCTTTGAAAAAATAACTGTGGAACAATTCCCGCCAAAACCAAGCGAATTAGACATAACTGTATTCAATTCTTTATCTTTTAGTTCTGTCTGGGGAATCATTGAAAATTCCTTCATCGGAGTTTTGAAATTTAGATTGGGGAAGATTACATTGTTTCGCAAGGCCAATACTGAATAGACCGCTTCAATTGCCCCTGCAGCTGCCAAGGTATGACCTGTATATGCTTTTGTGGAACTGAACTCTGGCATTTCTTTTCCAAAAACACGCAACAGTGCACGTCCTTCTGAAAGGTCATTGTTGCCCGTGGCGGTTCCATGAACGTTTATATAATCAATTTCTGAAGCGTTTAAACTTGCGACTTTCAATGCCTTCTCCATCGCTAAAGTTGCACCGTCTCCATTGTCTGAAGAAGCCGTTTGATGGAAAGCATCGTTAGCATTGCCGTAACCCCTAACGTATGCGAGGACTTTTTTATTTTCGGCCTTAACCACCTTATCACTTTCTAAAACCAAGAAAGCAGCAGCTTCGCCTAAGTTCAAACCTTTTCTGTTTTCATCAAACGGAGTGTTGTAAGAATCACTCAATATCATCAATGTTTTAAAACCGTTGATGGTGAACTTTGAAAGGCAGTCTGCACCGCCAACAACAACTCGATCCAATTTACCGGATTTTATTAAACGTGCCCCTAACATAATTGCGTTTGCAGCCGAAGAACACGCCGTGCTGATAGTTGTAACCAAACTTCCTTCAATGCCCAATTGCTCAGCGATTTTTTGAGTAGAATCGCCCGCATGATGGCTTTCGATATATTTTTGAGCTTCCTTTTGGGTAAGATATTCGTAATAATATTTTTCGGTCATATCCATCCCGCCTACACTAGTCCCGCAAATGATACCGGTTTTGTGTTTTTTAATATCGGTAATTCCAGCATCGGCAATCGCCTCTTTTGCTGCTACTGCACCAAGCATTGCGGTGCGGGAATAATTATTTGAAGAAGGAAGGTTGAGTTGGGCTATCAATTCATCATTGGTGAATTTGATTTCACCAACCATAATTTCACTCCGTTGGATAGTTTGAACATTATCCACCCTTGTGATGCC
>JBLWTS010000129.1:0-6370 GCA_048270045.1 Aequorivita sp. | reverse complement strand
ATTACCAAATCTGCAGCAAGAATTTTTTCTTCGGAATGACCCCCTTCTTCCCACTCAATTTCATTATTTATAAGAACTTGTTTGTACTTGTCTTTTATTTTTCCAAAGTCCGACACAAACACTTCAAACTCTTTTTGTTTCGCTAATATGGCACTTCCCACACCGCTTTCACCGGCACCAAGAATTACAATTTTTGATTTACGATTGACGATTGACGATTGACGATTTGGACTCATATCGAATTTAATCTTTTACGTACCGTATTTATCGATGCAATTGTAATTGATAGTAATTCGTTGGCCTCCCTGTGCAATCGGTCAATTTCCTCGTGATGCGATTCAGTTATTTCTTTTAATATTTCCAAGAAATACATACTTTCATCTGCTTCCTCTTCAACGATTTTTAACTTATTTATAAAATCCCTATCAGACTTTCCCCTGCTGGCAGCCCTGTAATTTGCTCCCACCGAACTCGAACATCTAATTAATTGATTGCAATAAGCATTGTATTCTCTTGAAATCGGAAATCTCATACACAATCTTCCAGTATCAACTGCAAATCGTAACATCCTTCTTTTAATTTCTTCCTTCATAATGGTATACCTAAAATCGTATCTCGAAAATCATCCATTATCTAATTTTTAAGGTAACAATAGTTATGATTGCCAAAAAAATTCCAACAATCCAAAACCGAGTTACAATTTTACTTTCGTGAAAACCCTTTATTTGATAATGATGATGTAATGGTGACATTCGGAAAATACGTCGTCCTTCTCCATATTTCTTTCTAGTATATTTGAACCAACTTACCTGCATTACTACGGACAGATTTTCCATTAAAAAAATACCACATAGAATGGGAATCAATAATTCCTTTCTTACTGCAATTGCGATCACTGCAATTATTCCTCCGATAGTTAAACTTCCAGTATCTCCCATAAATACCTGAGCGGGATAGGTGTTATACCATAAAAACCCTATTAAAGCTCCTACAAAAGCGGTAATGAAAATCGTCATTTCTCCTGTGTTCGGGATGTACATTATATTCAAGTAATCGGAGAATATCACATTACCAGAAACCCAAGCAAACAATGCTAAGGTCAAGGCAATAATTGCAGAAGTTCCCGCTGCCAATCCGTCAATTCCGTCGGTAAGATTGGCGCCGTTTGAAACGGCAGTAATGATGATCATAACTATAGGAATAAAAATTATCCATACATAGCTTTTATAATCTCCTCCCATCCAGCTGAGAAGCTCTGAATAATCGAATTCATTTTCCTTTACAAAAGGAATTGTAGTGAGCATCGCTTTGTCTTTTACATAAAAAGTGTCTTCAGACGGTTGGGCAATTACTTGCGTCTGACTTCCTGGAGACTCAACTGTTCTTTGGACTACTACATCAGGATGAACATACATTGTAATTCCCACAAACAAACCAAGACCAACTTGTCCAATAACCTTAAATCGACCGGGAAGTCCTTCTTTATCATTTTTGAATTTCTTGATGTAATCGTCAATAAAACCAATGGTTCCCATCCAAAGTGTTGTGACGATAAGTAGGATTACATAAATATTTTCCAGTTTAGCGAAAAGTAGAACCGGAATGAGCGTAGCAAGAATTATAATTATCCCTCCCATTGTTGGCGTACCAGCCTTTTCATTTTGACCCTCCAGCCCTAAATCACGAACGGATTCGCCGATTTGCTTTTTTCGTAAAAACGCAATTATTCTCTTACCCGAAATAGTGGCAATGAATAGTGATAAAATAACTGCCAGCGATGCGCGAAACGTAATGAATTCGAACAATCCTGTCCCAGGCAAATCGTAGTTTTTATCCAAATAGTCGAAGAGATAGTATAACATTGCCTATTTGTTTAAGATGGTTAAAAGTTCATTTACAATTTTAAAATCATCAAAATCAAAGCGTTCTCCGTTGATTTCTTGATACGTTTCGTGTCCCTTTCCGGCAATTAAAATAATATCATTCTCATGCGCCATTTGGCAGGCTGCCTTTATGGCTTCTTTTCTATTAGTTATAGAAATTGTTCGTTTATAATATTCGGCAGGCACTCCAGCCTCCATTTGCTCAATAATTGATTCTGGTTTCTCAGTCCGCGGATTGTCGCTGGTAAGAACGACTTTAGTGCTCATTGAAGCTGCTATCTTCGCCATAACTGGCCGTTTCTGAGCGTCGCGATCGCCGCCACAGCCAACTACCGTAATCAATTCCTCATTCCCACTTCGTATGCTGTTGATGGTTTCCAACACATTTTGTAAGGCATCAGGCGTGTGGGCATAATCCACAATTACAGTGATCTTTTTTTCCGAAATTTGATACTGGAATCTACCTTCCACACTTTCCAAAACACTCATAATCCGTAGAACCTCGATTGTCTCCATCCCTAAAAGAATTGCCGTAGCATATATAGCCAGAAGATTATAGGCATTGAATCCGCCGATTAATCTAACCCAGAGTTCTTGGTTATTGATTTTCAACAACTGCCCTGTAAATTGACTTTCCAGAACCTGGACTTTATAATCGGCATAAGTCTTTAAGGCATAGGTGTATTTTTTCGCCTTTGTGTTTTGAAGCATTACCGCACCATTTCTGTCATCTATGTTTACAACAGCGAATGAAGTCTTAGGCAAGTCGTCAAAAAAGGATTTCTTGACATCTCTGTATTCCGCAAAATCCTTGTGATAGTCTAAATGGTCGTGAGAGAGATTGGTAAACACACCTCCTGCAAAATGCAATGCCTGTGTTCGCTTTTGATGAATCCCGTGCGAGCTCACTTCCATAAAACAGAATTCTACACCTGCGTCCACCATCTCGCGCAAATATTTATTTATCGTCAAAGGATCTGGAGTTGTGTGCGTCGCTTTATATTGCACGTCGCCGACCATTATTTTTACAGTGGAAATCAGCCCCGCTTCCATTCCAGCCTTTTTGAAAAGTTGATATAATAATGAAGTAACTGTAGTTTTTCCGTTGGTACCCGTTACACCTACCAATTTTAATTCTTCTGAAGGATTTCCGAAGAAATTGGATGCCATAATTCCCAAAGCTTGATGCGCATCTGGAACTTGAATATAAGTGATGCCATTGATGATCTTCTCAGGCAATGTCTCGCATATAATAGCCAAAGCACCTTGATCTGCAGCTTTATTTATAAATTGATGTCCGTCTGAGATCGTTCCTTTTACGGCGACAAATACATCATTCAAAGAAACCTTTCGAGAATCAAATTCGATATTATGAATGGCCACAGTGGTATTGCCCACGACCTTATCCAGGGTAACCTTGTACAATATGTCCTTCAGAAGAATCATGATAAATCCAAAATTATTTGTTGGCCTTTCTTCAAGGTTTCACCAGATTTTATAGATTGCTTGACCACCGTTCCATTCCCGATGATTTGCACTTTTAGTCCAAGATTTTCAAGTAATGAAACCGCATCCATTCCCGCCATTCCAGTTACATTAGGAATCGTTTTATCCGACTGTTGCAATTTGGCATAGTATTTTTCAAAATCCCTCGCAATCATTGGGTCGGTCTTTTCGATTTCTTTGACGGAATCAATATTTGGGGAATCGGTAAATATTTTTTGGGCTATTCTTTTAAATACAGGACCAGAAACATCGGCTCCATAAAATCCTTTTTTCGTACTAGGTTTATGGATTATTACGATACAGGAATATTTTGGGTGCTCCACAGGGAAAAACCCTGCGAACGAAGAAACATAGCGACGGTTGCTTTTCCAGTCAGGCATCCAGTATTCCACTTGTGCCGTTCCTGTTTTCCCCGCCATGGAAAAATCTGGGGAATAGAGAGATCTTCCTGTTCCACGTTTTACCACGTTTTTCATTACTTCCTTAATTGCACCTAAAGTTTCATCAGAACAAATTTTAGGATTAAGTATTTCCGTATTATAAGTGGTCACTTTTTCGTTCCAAACTCTAACTTCTTTTATAAAACGAGGTTTAACTAAAACTCCATTATTTGCAATTCCGTTGTAAAAGGTTAAGGTTTGCAGCGGAGTGAGTCGTAAATTGTAACCATAGGCCATTGAAGGCAAAGCATTCTTGCTCCACTTTTTATCGCCCGGTTCGGGAATCATTGGCATCCCCTCTCCTTTTATGGCAACACCTGTTTTTTGGGTCAAATGCCAACTTTTCAACCGATTGATGAATTTCATCGGGTCCTTGGAATAATTGTTGTCCACAATCATAGCCAAACCGATATTTGAAGAGACTTCCAAAGCTCGGGCGGCCGATATATTACCATATCCTCCGCGATGTGAATCATAAATATTTCTTCCGTAAAATTTTTTCACGCCATTTCCCGTGTCAAGAACAGTGCTGGTATCTATAACTTTATCTTCCAAAGCGGCCATAAGAGCCATAACTTTAAAAGTAGATCCAGGCTCGTGCGATTCGCCAATGGCATAATTAAGTTTTTCGTAATAAGAGCCGTCCGAAGCACGACCTAAATTTGAAATTGCTTTTATTTCTCCAGTTGCTACTTCCATTACGATGACTGAACCGTGTTCCGCCTCATAATATTCAAGTTGCTTTAATAATGCGTGGTGGGCAATGTCCTGAATATTTACATTTATAGTCGAAACAATATCGAATCCATCCTGCGGCTCGATTTCATTCTCGTCATAAACAGGTTTCCATTGACCCGCGGCGATTTTTTGTTTCAACCGATGACCTTCTTTTCCAGTCAACAGATCATTGAAAGCTCCTTCCAATCCAACAGCATAGTAACCTGGACGATCTGATGCCTCGTCTCCCACGGTGCGTTGAGCAATTTTACCGATGGGATGTTCACGAACGGTACGTTGCTCAACAATAATTCCGCCTCTATAAGGACCTTTTTGGAAAAGTGGCAGATTTCTCACCTTAATATAATCCGAATAGCCCAGATTTTTAACAATCAACAAATAGCGATTCTTGTCCGCCCGAGCCTTTCTGAACATGTTTTGATAATATGCGACCGGCTTCCCAAACATCTTGCTTAAACCTTCGCATAATGGATCTAAATTCTCTTTGAAATCTTCGGAAGAAACCGTCACAGCATCAAATCGGATGTCATATTTAGGAACGGAAGTGGCCAAAAGACTGCCGTCATCTGCATAAACATTTCCGCGATTGGCCGGAATCAGAAAATTTTTCACTGTGTTTTTTTCAGCCAGCTCACGATATTTAACACCATCCACAAATTGAATGTTCATTAACTTTACGCTTATGGCTAAGGAAAAGAGAAACATACATCCTGCAATGATGTATAATCTGTTCATTATATTTTTCTCTTCAATTGCCATTTGAGTCGGTCTTCGGTTTCAGTACGTGGTTTATTTATTTCGTCTCTAATTTCTGTTCTTTACTTTCTTTTTCCCGCGCGATCCTTATTTGTTTGGGAGGTGTAGATGAAGGCTGAAGATCCCTACCTTCCATAGCCGCAATTATTCGACTTTCCATTCTGGATTGCATCAATCGCATCCGCACGTCCACATACTCACTTTTTAATTCTTTAACCTCTGCGTTCAATCTTGATATTTGGTGCACCTTTTTGTCAGCTGTGTGCGAACTCCCAATCATTACAAGAGCCAAAAGCGAAAGAAAAACGATAAAGCGCCAATTCTTAAGAGCATCATCGCTTACCAAGAATTTTCCCTTAATAATATTGTAAAAACCGTCTCTCATTTTTGCTTATTAATCCGGCAATGATTTTTCTTTACTCTTTACTCTTTACTCTTTATTCTCTTTTCTCTTTTCTATATTCTCTATTCTAGAAAAAAACTATATTTTTTCTGCGATTCGGAGTTTTGCACTTCGAGCGCGATTGTTGAGTTTAATTTCTTCTTTCGAAGGAATCATAAATTTCCCAACAGCCTTAAAAGGAACTTCAACCCGCCCAAAAATATCTTTTTCTGGTTCTCCTACAAACATTCCGTTTCGGATATATCTTTTCACTAATCGGTCTTCTAACGAATGATAACTTATCAAACTGATCCTTCCTCCCGATTCTAAAACTTCATCCGTCTGCAACAAAAACTCCTTTAAAGCTTCCAATTCTTGATTCACTTCAATCCGGATAGCCTGATATATTTGAGCCAGAATTTTATTTTCTTTGTGTGCTGGCAAAAATCTGCTCAGTACTTTTTTTAGCTGCTCGCTGGTTTTGATTTTGCCATCGCTTCTCGCCTCAATAATAACTCGCGACATTCCATTGGCATTTCTTAGTTCTCCATAATTTGAAAGCACATTCCGCAACTGCCGTTCATCATATTCATTGATTACAGTAAATGCCGAAAAATTGCTATCGCGATTCATTCGCATATCTAAATCCGCTTCAAAGCGCGTAG
>JBLWTS010000128.1:0-6439 GCA_048270045.1 Aequorivita sp. | reverse complement strand
AGAATTTTTAATGAGAGAATAAAACATTTCACAAATGAAGATACAATTTCCAGCTCGCGATAGAGCCAATGAGAATCTCCAGAAAATAGATTCTGATTTAAATGAGTCTTTAAAATCCATTAGAGCTCTAAAGGATTATTTGGTTAAACGTCAAAAATATGATCAAGTAGTACATCTTAGGGAGATTGAAAAAAAGATTGAAGATAGTTTATCAGATTTCGCAGAAAATATAAATAAAGAGCTTTTATGAAACCAACCAAAACAGCCGAGGAATTTGAAAAGGATATTGTTGACTTATTCCAAAGAATTAGCCAGATTAAGGACACAAACAATGTGTACACTCCAATTCAAGATGGGATTATAAGTTTAAGCGATTATTTAGTTTCAAAATATAGAATAATGTGGGTTTTGAAAGATGCCAACAGTATAGGCGATAGTGATTGGGATCAGGTAGATACAATTAAGCGTTTCTCTGAAAATGGATTGGACCATGCTTGGAAAAAGACCTTTCAACATATTGCATATATCACTTTCGGTATTTTGAATAATTTAAAATGGGAAAACATACCTGATATTGATGATAAAAATAGTCCAGTAAGTAAAATATTAAAAAGCATTGCGTTTATAAATGTTAAGAAAATCCCTGGCGGAAACACTTCGAAGGACAATGAGCTTTGGGAGTATTCTGAAAGATATAAAGATTTACTGGTTGATCAAATTGAAAAGTTTGAACCTAATATTGTTATTTTCGGTAATACTTTGAGATATTTATTGCCACATTTGAATTTGAGTGAAGATGTTGAAACTTATAATAACATCAACTTTACTTCTTCAAATGGAAAGCTATTGATAAACATTTGTCATCCAAATTATATTTCTAGAGGGGGTGTAAATGCAAAAGATTATTATACCTCTATAAAGCAAATTTGTGATAATTATTTTAAAGTTTAAATCTGATTGATTGACAGTTAGTGTATAGCCGATTTTAAAAACAGCTTTTAGGCGAAGATTAATATCCATATTCTCTACTCAAAATGGTATCTTTGCACCTCATTTCAAAACCCTAGTATGAGCAAACTCGTTATTGTTGGCACTGTGGCCTTTGACGCCATTGAAACTCCTTTTGGTAAAACCGATAAAATTCTTGGCGGTGCCGCAACCTATATAGGTTTAGCCGCTTCTCAATTTAAAGTTAAGGGTGCAATTGTATCCATTGTTGGAGGTGATTTCCCAAAGGAAGATTTAAAAATGCTTGAGGAAAACGGAATGGATATTTCAGGCCTTGAGGTAGTCGAGGACGGAAAAACTTTCTTTTGGAGCGGAAAATATCATAACGATATGAATACTCGTGATACATTAATCACAGATCTCAATGTTCTAGCGGACTTTAATCCAAGAGTTCCAGAGGCCTATAGAAATGCTGAGGTTGTAATGTTAGGAAACCTGCATCCACTCGTCCAACTGAGTGTGATTGCGCAGATGGATAATCCAAAATTAATTGTATTGGATACCATGAATTTTTGGATGGACAGCGCCTTAGATGATCTGATGAAAGTTATCGCTAAAGTTGATGTGATAACTATAAATGATGAGGAAGCCCGTCAACTTTCGGGAGAATATTCTCTGGTAAAAGCAGCTCAGAAAATAATGGAGATGGGACCTAGATATATAGTGATAAAAAAAGGTGAACACGGTGCGCTACTTTTTGGTCATGACGATGTGTTTTTCGCACCAGCCATGCCTTTACGAGAAGTTTTTGATCCAACCGGTGCCGGCGATACATTTGCTGGTGGATTCACTGGCTATTTAGCAAGGACTGGAGATTACCGTTATGATAATATGAAGAATGCAGTGATTAATGGATCGGCTTTAGCCTCATTCTGCGTAGAAAAATTTGGTCCAGAAAGATTGCTGAACCTTACCAATAAAGATGTTCATGAACGCATCCAGCAGTTCAAGAGTCTGACACAATTTGATATTAAATTAACCTAATTCCAAATTCTGAATCTTTAATTCAGAATTAAAAAATATGAGTGACGCCTTAAAACACGAATGCGGAATTTCCCTGATTAGATTATTGAAGCCCTTGGAATTTTACAAGGAAAAATACGGTACGGCATTCTACGGAGTGAACAAAATGTACCTGATGATGGAGAAGCAGCACAACCGTGGTCAGGACGGAGCGGGTTTGGCGAGTATAAAATTAGACGTATCTCCCGGAGAGCGATATATAAGTAGAGTCCGCTCTATTGATGCACAGCCCATCCAAGATATTTTCGCGCAGATCAACGAGCACATTAATCAAGAATTTAAAGATCATCCTGAATATAAAGACGATGTCGCCGCACAAAAGAAAAACATTCCATACATAGGCGAAGTGCTTCTCGGTCACGTTCGATATGGAACATTTGGCAAAAATAGTGTGGAAAACGTCCATCCCTTTCTTCGTCAGAACAATTGGATGCACCGGAATTTGATAATTGCCGGAAATTTCAATATGACCAACACTAACGAACTTTTTGACAATCTTATAAAACTGGGAATGCATCCCAAGGAAAAAGCCGATACTGTTACTGTAATGGAGCGGATTGGCCACTTCTTGGATGATGCCGTCAGCAAATTATACAAGAAAGCCAAGGCAAGAGGTTTGAATAAACAAGAAGCCTCGCCTTATATAGCCGAAAACCTGAAGGTAGCAAAAATCCTTCGCAAATCTGCTTCCAATTGGGATGGCGGCTATGCTATGGCTGGTTTATTGGGTCATGGCGATGCTTTTGTACTTCGAGACCCAGCGGGAATTAGACCTGCTTATTATTACCAAGATGATGAAATAGTGGTGGTCGCATCTGAAAGACCTGCCATTCAAACTTCCTTCAATGTTCCCTTTGAAGAAGTGAAAGAACTGGAACCTGGGCAAGCCATAATTATTAAAAAAGATGGTCACGTGAAGATTTCGGAAATTCTATCGCCTTTGGAACGTCGCTCTTGTTCTTTTGAGCGTATCTATTTTTCAAGAGGAAATGATGCCGAAATATACCAAGAACGTAAAATGCTTGGGAAATTGGTTATGCCGAAAGTACTTGAAGCAATTGATTTTGATACCGAAAACTCGGTCTTTTCATTTATCCCGAATACAGCCGAAACATCCTTTTATGGAATGTTAGACGCCGCTCAGGATGAACTGAACAAACAAAAGAACGAAGCTATAATTAAGGAACGAAAGACTTTGAATTTAGAGCGTCTTCATCAAATTCAGGCACACAAGATCCGTACAGAGAAAATTGCGGTCAAAGATGTTAAGTTGCGAACCTTCATCACGGACGACAATAGCCGAGACGACTTGGTAGCACACGTTTATGACGTTACCTACGGTGTTGTAAAGCCCAATGACAACTTGGTCATTATAGACGATAGTATCGTTCGGGGAACTACTTTGAAAAAAAGCATCTTGAAAATGCTGGATAGATTACATCCAAAACAGATTGTGGTTGTTTCTTCTGCGCCCCAAATTCGCTATCCCGATTGTTATGGCATCGATATGGCGCGATTGGAAGATTTAATAGCCTTTCAAGCTGCTTTAATGCTTCACAAAGACCGCGGTACAGAAGCCATTGTTGAAGAAATATACCATAAGTGTAAAGAGCAAGTAAGGATGGAAGATGCTGTGGTAGTTAACCATGTGAAAAAGCTTTACGCGCCTTTCTCCGATGAAGAAATTTCTGATAAAATAGCTGAAATAATTGCCGAGGAAGGAATTGGAGCCAAAGTGAAAATCATTTTTCAAACGGTGGACGATTTGCACAAGGCCTGTCCAAAAAATTTGGGAGATTGGTATTTTACAGGAAACTATCCTACTGCTGGTGGAAATCGTGTTGTAAACCGAGCGTACATTAACTTTTATGAAGGGAATTCTGAGCGGGCGTATTGATATTCCGGAATTTCAATATTTACAGATTATCAAATCTCAAACCGAAGGCTTCTGAAGCTCCTCCAAAATAATCTCACGAGTTTGATTCTTTAGCGCTCTCCTATTCTCCAAAACCATTCCTAGAGTCGGAATAAGTTGTAAGGTTTTAACGCGCATCTTTCCTGGACCTCCTTTAAAAAAGGCATAAGGAAACCGTTTTTTGTTGTCGTGAAAAACCATGGGAGCTATGGGAATTTGGTGCTCAATCGCCAGCCTGAATGCACCATCCTTGAATTCGTCCAAAATTAAACTGAGATCATCGGGAACGCCGCCTTCGGGAAAAATACAAATGCTTAGTCCTTCACTGAGTCGCTCCTCCGCCCTTCTAAAAGCTTCCACTCTGCTTTTTGTATTACTTCTGTCCACCAAAATACATGTGCGTTTATAGATGTATCCAAACAGCGGAAACTTTGCCAACTCCTTCTTTCCGATAAAAACAAATGGGCTTTTGGTGGAATAGAACATCAGCATAATATCGGTCATAGAAGTGTGATTGGCCACGAACATATAGCTCTCACCTTTTTTGTAGTTTACTTCCCTTTCAATAATGGGATAGCAACCAATTCCGAAGATAATGGCACCAGACCAAACACGTGCCACTTTAAAGAAAAATGGATACCACGAATGTTTTAAAATACTTACAAAAAGGAAAGGGAACAGTACAACGGTTACAATAAAGACAACCACATAAAACCATGCACGGTACAACGGGGCAAATAAATATTGAAGCAAATTCATCACATTTCAAAAGTAATGATTTCGTGGACGCCAATAAATCAAAAAAAGTACCTTTGCAGAAAATATTTTTAAGCGATGGCCAGAATACTCACAGGAATACAAAGCACAGGAACTCCACACCTCGGAAACCTTTTAGGAGCACTCATCCCCGCTATTGGAATGGCGAATGATCCAAAAAACGATTCGTTCCTTTTTATTGCCGACATGCATTCATTGACGCAGATAAAAAATGCTAAAACGCTTCGTGCAAACACACATAGCACCGCAGCTACGTGGTTGGCGCTGGGCTTGAATACTGATCGCGTGATATTTTATCGTCAAAGTGATGTGCCACAAACCACTGAACTTACTTGGTATTTGAGTTGTTTTTTTCCTTTTCAGCGTTTGACATTGGCACATTCTTTTAAAGACAAAGCCGACCGTTTAGAAGATGTGAACGCCGGGCTTTTTACCTATCCGATGTTGATGGCGGCTGATATCCTTTTATATGATGCCGAAATAGTTCCTGTTGGAAAAGACCAAATGCAGCATCTTGAAATTACCCGCGATGTCGCTTCTCGTTTTCATACCCAGATGGGCGAAACCTTCGTGATACCTCAAGGAAAAGTACAGGAAGAAACGATGTATGTTCCCGGGACCGATGGTAGTAAAATGAGCAAATCTAAAGGAAACCTGATAAATATTTTTCTGGATGACAAACAACTACGAAAACAAGTAATGAGTATTGAAACCGACAGTACTCCGATGGAAGAACCAAAGAATCCGGATACTTGTAATGTTTTTAATATCTACAAATTAATGGCTTCCAAAGAAGAAGTGTTCCAAATGCGGAAAAACTACGAAGGTGGAAACTATGGCTACGGACACGCCAAGCAAGCCTTATTTGAATTGATAGTCAGCAAGTTTTCTGAAGAAAGAGCTCGCTATAATTATTTTATGGAAAATCTTTCTGAAGTTGATGCAGCCTTGGCCGCTGGTGCCGCAAAAGCAAGAAAAGTAGCGGATGGTGTTTTACAAAGGGTACGGGAGAAATTAGGATATTGATTTAGAAATCTGTTGGTGGTCAAGTGTTCCCACATCTTGTTAAGCAGTTTGCAAAAGGTTTATTTCTGAAAGTTCCTGACCGATTTGATGTATTCCGTTTAAAATTTTCTCAGTTTGTTTCGCAGATGGTTTTTTGTGTCCTTGCACGTATTGAGACAATAATGTTGCGTTCATCCCAATTTTCTCAGCGAGGAATTTTGCATTAATCACTTTATAAAATTTAAAGAACTGGCTAAAGTCAATTTCAAATTTTATATCGTTACGCTCAAATTTCACAGCCTCTTCTTCAAAATAAAATTCAGTGGCCTCGTAAGAGTTGTTGATAAGTTCAGGAATGGAATTTCCTGTGGTAAAAATGGGATAATCCTCGGAGAATGCCGAGAATCCAGTATTGGTTTTTTCAACGGTCATTACTATTTTCTTTGTTTTTGCCATCTTCCTATTTTTTAATTCCCGCGTTTTTCAAAATTTTGTTTTCCAATCCTTTACCCATTTCTTGGTTCCCATGATTTGGAAAGATTATCGTTCCTTTTTTCGTTTGGTGATTCATTTATATGTGTGATCCTTTTTGAGAGACTGCATACCAACCATCCTTTGTCAAGATTCGATACAGCTCGGAACATTTCATATTAAGAATGCTTTTGTTTAGTTTTTCAAAGGTAAATTATAATTTACTTTTATGCAACAAAA
>JBLWTS010000127.1:0-6573 GCA_048270045.1 Aequorivita sp. | reverse complement strand
GTTTGACGCGTTGATGCTCTTGGCCTAAAACTACCACCATATTTCCATCGACTATATATTGTTGAATATCAAACGAAATCATTTCAGTTCTTTCAAAAATATTGGTGAAAAATTTCCGTACGCCCTCCTTCTTTTCAAACTTTCCTTTGGGAATAATATGTGTTCCATGGTATTCCCATTTGGTATCCTCCGAAACGGTCTCTACCAATTTTTCAACATCGCCATTATCGAAGGCCGCGAACATTTTATCGACTACATCTTTTGCTTGATTTTTCATATTAATGAATCTTTAAATTATTGTTTTACAAATTGTAGATGCACTATAATTTTTACGTCTTTACCTACGCCAGCAGCTCCCGGATCAAAATTTATATTGTAGTCAAACCTGTTAATGGTAGTTTCGGCTTTCATACCTAATTTTTCACCTTTCGCATTCTTGGCTATTCCCCCGAAGGTTACATTGAAAATCACGTCTTTTGTAACATCCTTTATAGTAAGCTTTCCATAAAGTAAATATTCAATGGGGTTTTCTGTTGCTAACATTTTGGTGCTTTTAAAGGTCATGTTCGGATATTTTTCCACTTCAAAAAAGTCAGCACTTCTCAAATGATTATCTCTATCTTCTACATTTGTATTTATACTTTTTACTTTGACGGTAAAATCAAAATTGGCATTGTTTAATGCTTCTCCATCTGTAGTTAAATTTCCAGTATATTCCAAAAATTTTCCATTCACAATACTAATTCCTGAATGTGAGATGTTGAAATTTAAGGATGAGTGGTACGGATCGGCTTTCCACTGGGTTTGTGCGAATGAATTTGCCGTAATAAAAATTAATGCAATTAAGGTTAAGAGCTTTTTCATAATATTTGATGTTTAAAAGTTTAGAATTATTATTTAAAATTAGTCTATTCGTTCATATTTTGTTATTTTTTATAAAATCCCCTGTCGGAGGAGTTTTAGAATTACTCAAATTTCTTTGAGGTATTCATGGACAAATTGTATGGCCATTGATCCTTCACCAACTGCCGAAGCCACTCGTTTCACGGAAGTGGCACGCACATCGCCCGCAGCGAAAACTCCAGGGCGACTTGTTTCCAGCCAAAATGGCTGTCGCTGCAAATTCCACTGCGAGGAGTGGAAAACTTCAGGGCCTGTTCTGACAAAACCATTTGCATCAGTTTCAATTTCATCGGGCAACCAATTGGTGCAAGGTATTGCTCCAATAAATGAAAACACGGCTACGACTGGGAGGTCACGTTTTTTGCCACTGACATTGTTGATAAGTTCTACACTTTCCAGACGTGTAGTTCCGTGCATAGAAGAAATTTCGGTGTGGATTAGGACTTCGATATTTTGGGTTTCTTCAATACGTTGCAGGAGATAATGGGACATAGTTTCCGGTAGGTTATCGCTGCGAATTATCAAAAACACTTGACTTACATTTTCTGATAAAAATATTGCAGCTTGTCCCGCCGAATTTCCACCTCCAACTACCGCTACTTCTCCACCAGCGCACATTTTGGCCTCCATTGGTGTTGCCGCATAATACACACCTGCACTGTCAAAACGTTCACGTCCGGTCACTGGCAATTTGCGATAATTGGCGCCACTGGCGATCAATAGGACTTTGGCGGTAATCATCTCACCTCCGTTGAGTTCGAGCACTGGAAACTTATCCTTAAAATGCAGTTTTGTCACTTTAGCAGGCATTGAAAGCAAGGCCCCAAATTTCTGTGCTTGAAGTGTGGCGCGTTCCGCAAGTTCCGCACCAGATAATCCCGTAGGAAAGCCGAGGTAGTTTTCAATTTTTGCACTTCCTCCTGCCTGTCCACCAGGTGCAATGCGTTCTAAAACAATTGTGTGCAATCCTTCCGACGCGGCGTAAACCGCTGCCGCCAAACCTGCGGGACCGCCACCAACAATGGCCAAGTCAAATAACGCATCATAACTGTTAACACTTTTAAGGCCAATTTTTTTAGCTAGTTCACTGTTGGTTGGGTTGCGTAACATCCAATCGTCGGCGTAGCTTACAACGGGAGTTTCTTCTGGCCTGATTTGGAACTGTTCTAACAACTCTCCCACTTGGGCATCGGTTTCAACATTAATCCAAGTAAACAATACGTTGTTTTTGGATAGAAAATCTCTGATACGAAAAGTATCTCGAGAATATTGTGATCCAATCACGCGCAGCCCGGTAAAACCTTTACGACCAGCCAACGCCGCCGAACGGGAGATGAAGGTTTGTAAAATTAGATCACTTAAATTGGGACGTTCGCTAATAATCTGCTGAAAGTTAACTCTGGAAATTTCGTAGACCTCCACCTTACCCAAAGCCACTGCATTTACATTGGAAGCTCGTCCCGCAAGATTTGCCAAATCGCCAGTAAATTCGCCAACTTCGTGAACTAAAACAGTATGAGGGGTACCCGATGATCGGTCAATTATTTCGACTCGTCCTTTTTTAATAACATGAAACTTGAATTGGGTTTCGCCTGCACGTAGTAAATACTCACCATCGCCATACGTCTTACGCTGGGAAAACCCTTCGAGAACCGCTAGTTGTTTGTCATCCAAACGCGGAAATGCCATGGGATAATTGCGCTTATATTCCGCGTTGCGCCTTTCACGCTCATCTTTGCTATGCATGCGTTTCAACCCATTTTTCAAAGGCTATCATAAAATTATTTAAGAAGTCTTTAGTGGAATCATTCTTCAACTTGCCATTTTCATCAACCAGCTCTGCAGCTCCACCGATGTAGGCCTCCGGTTGTGCCATAGTGGGAACATTGACAAAAGTTAGCGACTGTCGTAAATGATGATTCGCTCCAAATCCGCTGATGGCACCTATAGAAACACTTACAATTGCTGCCGGTTTTCCATTCCATGAATTTTCACCATATGGTCGTGAGCCCACATCAATAGCATTTTTTAAAACTCCCGGTACTGAGCGGTTATATTCTGGTGTAAAGAATAATAACCCATCCGCAGCCTTAATTTCTTTTCGTAAATCAACCCATTCTTTTGGCGGGTTTCCTTCCAAATCTTCATTGAACATTGGTAGGCCCGAAATATCCATTAGCTCAAGGTCTAATGATTCTGGTGCCAAATCCATCATTGCTTTTGCTGTTTTTAAATTGAAAGATTCTTTACGAAGACTTCCTACGATAACTGCTATTTTGTATTTTTTCATATTTGATATATTAAATTACAACAAAAATGAGGTCCATTTTCATAAAACTGTAATTTGGTTTTTATTTAGGTATAATTCTTTTATGGTATTGTACTATACAACAACACATCCTTAAATATAAGGCAATTTTATGGCTTAAAAAATGATTTAAGAATTACTTAGCTATTAGTAATCTTCTTTGATGTAGAAACCAACTATAGGTTACTTTGAAGACCTTTCTTTTTTACATTTCTAATTTTAAAATGTAGAATAATAGCTGAAGCCGTTAAGCAAACGATAGCGATAATTGCCATGGAAAACACAGGTCCGTATATGTGTGAAACGCCTGAATGATTAAGATAAAGTATTCTGAAAGTTTTTAGATAATGCGTTAACGGTATTAATTCGGCAATAAATTGTACCCAATTTGGCATTTGGCTCAATGGCCAGGTAAATCCACTTAAAATAAAACTGGGGGTAGCTACAACCATTAACACTTCTGTTGCTTTTAATTGATTGGGCAAGACAATACTTACCAAAACTCCAATCCCGCAAACGGCGAGAATAAAAAAGAAGGTACTTAGCGAAAATGCCCAAAAAGCACCGCCAATTACCATATTGTAATATTTGCTGAAACCCCAATAGAGTAGGAGTATACCAACAGACATAATCATATACGGTATTATTTTTACTGCCAACATTCCAAAAGCATTTGGCATTTTCCTTACTAATTGTTTAAAGGTTCCATTTTCATATTCTGAAGCAAACGTCAGTGCCAGCCCCAACAGCAAAACCTGTTGGAAAACCGTCAACAAAACCCCGGGAAGCATAAAATACAGATAATTTCCGCTACGAATACTTTGTTTGATGATAGTGGTTTTAAATGGCTCGTAATTTTGGGTTGCTACATATTGGGGAACTCCCTTTTTCATTTGAGACTCTATAAGAATTCCAGCTTTAATAGTCATTGCCACCCCATTTACTGCCATTAACGCAGTATTTGAAGTTAATGTGTTGGAAGCATCAACAAAAATGGTAATCTCTGGTAATCTGTTTTGTTGAATTCCAGAAGTAAACCCATTCGGAATATTTACAATAACAGTCGCATCGTCATCTATTGCTTTTTCTTTTGCGTTATTTAGTGAAGGTAAAATGGCCGCTACTTGGATGCTTTCTGTTTCTTGAAGCATACTTATAAACTTGGCGCTCATTGGGCTTCGGTCTTGATCTACCACAATTATAGGCAAATCGGTGATTTTGCCTTTTTGATAAACTGCACCAATCAATACGCCGTACATAATTGGGGCACCAATAAATAGTAACCGCAGCACGTTATTGCTGAAGAACAGTCTGAACTCTCTTTTAATTAAGTTGATAAATTTCTTCAAAGCAGCTTATTGATTAAACTTCAAAGAAACCGAAGCTTTCGTTATTAATCCTTTTACTTTTTCTGGTTCTGTTGGGCGAACCTCTACTTCAAATAAGGTTTGCTGCATATCAAAATCGGGATAAGCGGTGGCAATGTTAGCGTAGGAACTTAAAGCTCTTACAATTGTTACTTCACCATTTATAAGCTCAGCATCTTTGTAAAGCAACTTTATTTTTACTTTTTCTCCGGGCTTAATTTCTCCCAACTTGCTTTCCGCGATCGTAAATCTGAAATATACAGATTTATCAATATATCCACCAATAACGGGATATCCCGGCAAGGCAAGTTCACCTTTTTTTAAATTGATGGTTTCCACCGACATATTTTGTGGAGCTATCATATATTTTTCCCGTTCTGCTGCACCCACTTCTGAAATTGCTCCTGATGCCTGTAATTGTTGCCCCAAAGCCATAGTTTGCTGTTCTTGTCTTCCGCCGGTTCTTGCCTCCTGCAATTCAGTTTTCGCAGCCTCGTATTGATTTCTTGCGCCTTGATATTTTGCATAAACTTCGTCAAACTGTTGTTGCGGAATCAGACTGTCTTTTAGCATTCTGTCTAATCTATTCATAGACTTTTGGGCGAATTCAAATTGCTCTTTCAGTCCGTTTACTTTGTTCTGTAACTGTTTTAATTGGCCATCTGTGGCTCCTTTAATAGCCATTTGATATTGTGCCTCAGCAGATTTTAGAGCACCTTCGGCTTGTTGTCTTTTAGCATCTACTTCTGGGATATCCAAAATTGCCAAAGTGTCTCCTTTTTTCACAAAATCACCTTTTGAGACCAATATACTCTCTACTGTTCCAGGTACTTTTGTGACTACGGAAATTTGCTCCCGTTCAATTTTTCCCATAAAAGCAGGATCTAATTTTTTATCTGAACATGAAGCAAAAACTAACAAAATCCCTACGGCTAAAACATTTCTAATTTCCATATCAGTTATTTATTTTATCCAATAATTCGCCAGTAGCCATAAGAAGCTCTACTGCAGCATTGCGCTGATTAAGGATTTGGTTGTAATAATTTAAGTTCACTTTATAAAACTCATTTTCTGAAGCCAAACGTTCAGTTAAATCCACCAAGCCAGCATTGTACTGTTTTGTTGCCAATTGCAAATTGTTTTCGGCAATAATAACGCGTTGTCTTGCGACTAAAACTTTTTGTTCCGCAGTATTATAATCAGATTTATTTTTAAACAACAATAACTCTAATTTCTCTCGAGTGTCAGTTAGTTTAGTTTCGCTTATTTCGAGCTCTATCTTGGCTTTTTTTAAGTTTTTGTTGTTTTCCCCACCTTTAAACAAATCCCACTTGAAACCTACACCAACAGCCGCGGCTGGTTCAAGGCGGATGCTTTCAGCTTCTAATTTTACATCGCCGGCAATGGGAACATCCCTAAATTTTATGCTTGTGTCAAAAGCATTGAGATAGGTTAAGTTTCCGAAGGCAAAAACAGTGGGGAAATAAGTTCCTTTCTCCTTTTTAACTGCAAATTCCTTTGCTTTTTTTCCTGCTTCCAAAGCTTTTAATTCCACACGATTATCTGCATTCAATGACACTTCATTCAATAAAAAAATTTGTAACTCATAGCTAATGGCCTGTAGTTTGGCCTGGGGCATTCGAGTAAGATATTCCAGTTTGGCGAGTAGCACATTTCTATTTCCTTCGGCTTCTAACTTTTTTTCCTCCAATTCAAGCATTGCCAATTTTATTTTGTCGCGATCGTAGGGGATTGCCAATCCATTTTCAATGGCTTTTAAAACCTTTTTATGCTCCGTGTCGAGTCGTTTTTCAGAATCTACAATTAATTTATCTACTTCATTAAGCAACATTAGTTGATCAAAAGTTGTAATTACTTCCTTTGCGATTTCTTCCTTGCCAGCTTCGGCCAAAAAACGCTCGGCTTTTTGCTTTTCTTCCAAAGCTTTAATACCACTATTTATTTGATTACCAGCAAAAATTAGTTGGCGTGCGG
>JBLWTS010000126.1:0-6650 GCA_048270045.1 Aequorivita sp. | reverse complement strand
CCCAACTGCATAGAGTGTGAGCCCATTGTATTGCGATTCGGAATTGATCTGCGCCCCAGCCCCGCGAATTAAAAGGTATTCAATACTTCCAGAACTATCTTCACTGTTTGTCCCTCCATAAATAAGGCCGCCTACTTCTGCAATAGCATCAACACCTTCGGTAGTTACGCCTTCCCCACAAAGCAAAAGTCCACCCCAATCCCCGGGATTGCCACTTGCAGATTTCATTACCACTGGGTTTTCGTCAGTGCCATTGATTTCTATTTTCCCTCCTTGTTCCACAGCGATATATTTATCGGTTCCCGTTTCAGAAATAATGGTGGTTCCCGCTGGTATAATCAATTTTCCGCCAGACTTTACAAGTGTTGTTCCTTGAAGCAGATACACAAGACTTGCGTTCAATTCTGTGGTGCCTGTAATTGCACTTGGCAGTATAGACGTGTCTGAGGTATTATCAGTAGCCCAAGAAAACAGCGATAAATCCACGGTTGGAGGGTTGTCATATCCATTGGATGGATCCGCGGGTTGGCCATCAATAATTACATTGGTCAAGGGCCCATCGTCCTTCATATCAATTCTCGTGGTATATCCTAACAGGGAAAGACCGGTAATGGTAGCCCCAGATTGCTTTTTAAATTGAAGCGCAGTGCCACCAACAGTTGAAACTGCCGTGAAGTTAATTACCTTCGGATTATTGTTGTCGCCATCTGCCTCAATTGCAGTTGAAAAAGGCTTTGTATGGCTCACATACGTATTTGTGATTGTACCGTTCCAGCCTTCGGTCCAGTCAACGGAATCATCCTCATTGTTTTCAAAATAAAGGTTTGATGCAGATACGGTACCGCCAAAAAACTCAACTCCGTCATCTGCACCATCTATTACTGCTACATTTGAAATTCTAGTTTCAGAACCTACTGAATAAAGTGTAAGTCCGTTGTATTGCGATTCAGAATTGATCTGCGCCCCAGCCCCACGGATAATTAAATATTCAATACTTCCGGAATTGTCAGTATCATCGGTTCCGCCATAGATAAGCCCTCCCACTTCGGCGGTTACATTTACGCCTTCTGTGGTAGTTGCCTTTCCGCAAAGCAACAAACCACCCCAATCTCCAGCGGTGTTGTTCTCTGAGCGCATTACCACGGGGCTGGAAGAAGTTCCCTGGATATCAATTTTACCGCCTTGTTCTACAGCAATATATCTGTCAGTTCCCACCTGTGAGACAATAACCGTACCCGCTGGAATGGTCAATTTGGCACCTGCTTTTACTAGATATGGTCCCGTAACCGTGTATTGAACGGAAGGATCTAAAATTCTGTCAGATTCCAATGCCCCCCTGAGCTCACTGTTTTCTACTGGCTCTTCATCAGGTGTTAATCCGTTATCCTTACTACATCCCGTGAGAAATAGCGTGCCTATTATGGCAAATGATAGTGTAAATTTTTTAAAGTTTTTCATTTTCATATATAATTTAAATTAGACATTCTTGGTTTAAAAAGTATAGTTAAGGTTAAGACCGAATCGTGCCCCACGTGTGTATGACAGCACCGTTTCTTTGGTTTCAACATTTGTGGTACTCGGTTTGATTAATTGTGTTCTTTTTATTTCAGGATTCAAAATGTTTTTTCCTGAAATCCCTATTTTGAAATGTTTTGTTATTTCTTTACTAAGAATCAAATCCAAGGAAACAAACCCTTCCTCCATAATGGCGTCGTTGTAGTTTATATCTCCTGAGGTTTGGAATTCTGGTGATCCCAAGGCGTATATTTTTTCAGAAGCATAATTCCCAGAAATGGTGGCTTCAAAAGGATATTCGGTATTGGTATTAAAATTTAAGGCGCCATTCACAATCCAATTTGAAGCTCCCTCAAGTCCGGTTTCGGTTAAGCCTTTGTACCTAAAAGTTCTTACAAAGTTTCCTGCGGCATCATAAACTTTCTTCAAATCCTGTTTGTGCCACATTCTTGAAGCGTTTACATTTAGTTTTAGATTGGGTCTTTCATCTCCAGAAATTAAGTTGACTCGTCCTTCCATTTCTAAACCGTAAACCTCTGCCTTATCCCCAGCATTGAAGTATGAAAACACGCCTGCAGAACCTCTGTCCTGCACTTTGTTAATAGGGTTTTCAATATGTTTATAAAAACCTGTTAACGAGAGCAATTGATCTCTCGAGGGAAAGAATTCCCATTTCAAGTCAAAGTTTCTGTTCAATGAAGCTTCAATATCTGGATTACCGCGTGTAACCTGGCCTACTGACGAAACGTATTCAAAAGGTGCGATTTCCTTGAATTCCGGAAGTGTGGTGGTATAACTATTTGCAAAGCGGAGACTGTGTTTTTCGTTTAACGCGTATTTAATGTTGAACGATGGAAAAACTCGGCTGTAGTCCTTACTGGCGCTCCCCTTTCGTCCTGCGTAGTTGTTTACATCCCAGTTGACGTCTATGTTATCCTTTTGAAATCGTAAACCTGCTTGGACAGTCAACTTTCCAATCACTCCCGATACGTTTGTATAACCAGCCAAAGACTGTAACTCGCCATTATAGAAATCAGGAGAAAGTGTATTTTGCTTTAAAAGCCCATTATTGAAATTCTGCTGCGTAAATATTTCCGAGATTTCGTCAATGGATTCAGGATTGATAGCGTTGGTAACAGTTTCCTCTACTCCAAAAAATTGTGAAGCAAAATCCCGGGTTTTATTTCTGTAGGTGCCTCCAATGTTTATATGGAAACGCGTTTCATCTTCGTCAATAATTTTGATAAGATCGTTAATACGCCCATTATATTCGGTATCTTCAATGTTTTGAGAACTTTTCCGCTGTTGAAAACCCCCTGTTCTTCCCAGTTGAACGATTTCCTCATTAAAGTTTACTTCGTTGCGGATACGGTTGGGCTCATCGGCACTTAAATAATTGTACCCCGCGGCCCAATCCAGTTCGTTCTTATTGCCAATTTTGTGTTCCCCACTGAGTTGGGTAACGGAAAGCAATGTCTTTTTCAGGTTTTGGTCGCGAATAAATTGAGACAGCCCTTCCGCTGGGTCGGTTTCCTCAAAGATTACAGCCTTGCCTGAACGCCCGCCTTCAAACACTTCGTCCTCAATTTTATTGATAAACAAGGTGTTGAATTTTATATCGTTATGGTCATTAACTCTAAACCGGCTATGGAACAAGCCCGAAGTTGCCACTTCTTTTTTCCAGGTAATAGCGTCAGGAATTACATCGTCCAGAAAGTTGGAGCGGTATTGTTTAAAAGCACCTTTCCTGTATTCAAATTCTTCAGACTGGCTCGCCGTAAAAAGAACGCTCAGTTTGGTGCCGATCCTTGTTCCGGCACTAATTGAATAGGATTTATTAATTGGAAAATTGACCACTTCAGGACTCCAACTTTGCCCGGTTATCGCTTGGCTGGTTGGCACACTTTGTTGGTAAAACCCAAATGTAACATCTTGGTAATTTGGCGAGACCTTAAAGTTGCTGAACACACCATTACTAGTTACATTGGTATTTACAGAGGTGCTCGCGCTACCGGAAAGCAGGTTGTGACCAGAAAGTTCCTTGGTCTTTATATCGATATTTCCCGAGGCCTGATCTGCAGAAATATTTGGCGAGGTCGTTTTACTTATGTCAATACTTTCAATAAGTCGTGTAGAAAAAAGATTTAGGTTTATATTCTTCCTTTCTATATCATCCGAAGGAATGGGTAATCCATTCAACGTGGTGTATAAATATCTGTCACCCAATCCGCGTACGAAAATGGAGCCACTGCCATCTGTTTTTGATACTCCCGAAATTTTTGTAGTTGCCCCTGCGGCATTGGAAATACCCAGTTTTGACAACTGTTCCGCCCCAATACTTTCTTTAATTGTGGTTGCTCTTTTCTGCTCCAGCATTAAAGCTATTTCGGTATCCCTTCTACTTATTGTTTTAATTACCACTTCTTCAAGAGCGGCGGCACTGGGTTCCATCGGCACGTCGATATTTGTGACTTTCCCGGGAATAACTTTAACATCGGGTATCTCTATCGTTTTATATCCTACATAACTGTAAACCAAGGTATAATTTCCTGGTGCTATATTCTCTAAGGAATAAGTACCATCAATGTCCGATGTTACCCCTTTTGTAGTTCCTTTAATAAATACATTTGCAAAAGCTAGAGGTTCGTTATTATATTCAACATCGATAAGTTGGCCAGTTATAGAAGTTGATTGTGCCATTGAAAATGCGCCAGTGAAAAGGCAAATAGCCATTAAGAATAATCTCATTTGTTTCGTTTTATTATTTGACGCAAAGAACCTTTCCTAATGTTACGAAATGGTTACTTTAGGATTACACTTAAGTTACCTTCAGGTTAATCTTTTAAGTCGGAAGATGAGATCCCTCCCGAAACTGCGGGAGAAGTGAAAGGGGTAGCGAAACCTGTCAACAGAAAGGTCAAAAATTTAAAAAACAAAAATGATTTTGCATTATCTGATTTTCCTATTAAGGGGTCGTCAGGGGGTATTTGATTCAGTTGGCTCTAATTTAAACTGGTTATTATGATTGAAATATCTAATTTTCGGCACTTTGTCACCCTTTAGGGTTGGGGAAAGAGCAAAGAGCCGAAAATTCAGTTATCTTTACTCCAACTAAAGGGAATAACTGAATTTTCCATCTTCAAACCAACCTGTAAACTCAGAAATATGGATTTGAAATAGAAGTCAAAGCTCAATTAAACTAGAGCCTTTCAATTCAAAAATCAGCCACTCCCCGAAACTTCGCACCTTATGCGCCTTTGCGAGAAAACAAAACTCAGGAGAATAAACTAAACCACTATGTATTTAAAATCCATAGGTTCTGAAAAGCAATGAAATTGCCGCCGACCGTTCGAGGATCATTGAGTTACTTGGTTATTTAGACGGTACGCTTTAATAACTCAATAATCTATAACTTAATAACTCTTTTGATGATAATATTTGTAGAAACTGAAAGTCTTGCACTCAACTAACGAATGAGACCAATGAAAGATATTTCTCTTTGCGATCTTGCAAGAGAACCCCAAAACGTCATTGAAGCTCGACTATTGGAAACTAATTTTAGTTATGCCTTATCCAATTTCATTAGCATAATATTTTTTCTTCAGCCAAAAGGAAACGCGAACCAAAAAAATCAGTGCAGGAACTTCAACCAATGGTCCAATAACCCCTGCAAATGCCTGCCCGGAATTCAGTCCAAAAACGGCAATTGCAACTGCAATCGCTAGTTCAAAATTATTTCCCGCCGCTGTAAAAGCTACCGCCGCAGTCTTGTCGTATTCGGCTCCCATTGCTTTGGTAAAGAAAAATCCGATTATAAACATTATTGTAAAGTAGAGAAGTAAGGGAACCGCAATAATCAAAACGTCCATTGGGATTTTGACGATTAATTCTCCTTTTAGCGAGAACATTACCACAATTGTAAATAGCAGCGCAATTAAGGTCAGGGGAGAAATGGCCGGAATAAATTTCTCCGTGTACCACTCCTCTCCTTTTAATTTCACCAAAATCAATCTGCTCAATATTCCCATTATAAATGGAATTCCTAAATATATAGCAACACTTTCGGCGATCGTTGCAATGGAAATTTCAACAAGAGCACCTTCAAATCCAAAATAAGGCGGAAGAACCGTTATGAATATCCACGCATAAAAACTGTAGGCAAATACTTGAAAAACACTGTTCAAGGCTACCAACCCTGCACCGTATTCGCTACTTCCGTCAGCAAGGTCGTTCCAGACCAACACCATCGCAATACACCGCGCCAAACCGATCAAAATCAGTCCGACCATATACTCCGGATAATCGCGCAAAAAAGTAATTGCCAACACAAACATTAAAACTGGGCCAATTATCCAATTGAGAATAAGTGAAATGGATAGGATTTTAGTGTTCCTGAATACCTTCGGCAAAAGGGAGTAGTTCACTTTTGCCAATGGTGGATACATCATTAAAATCAAACCAATTGCAATGGGAATATTGGTAGTACCCCGATTGAATGAGTTAATGATATCAGAAAACCCAGGAATAAAATATCCAAGCCCCACGCCGATTGCCATTGCCACAAATATCCATAGCGTTAGGTTTCTGTCAAGGAATTTTAATTTCTTTCTGGCCATTTGTTAGGAGTTTATTTGCGAGTAAACATAAAACAATTCCGTTGCAATTTGCAGACTTCGTTCGCTGTATTTTTCCACTTGTTGCGGGGTATTGTCGAATATTTTTGGGTCTTCGAAAGTTATTGGAATTCGTTTTTCAGCTCCGGGAACATAAGGACAGGCTTCATTGGCGGAATCACAAGTCATAATAGCTGCAAATCCGGATTTCGGGTTAAAATCATCATCTATATTTTTTGAAAAGCCAATTATTGGATGCTCGTTGTCAGCATATTTAATGATGTAAATTGGATTCTTGCCTTCTGAAAGAATTTTGATTTCAAAACCTGAATTCTGTAAAGTTTCCGCGACCATTGGAAAAAGTGCCGTGGTTTCTGTACCGCCCGAATAACAGGATACATTTTTGATATTGAAATGGTAGGCCAAAGCTTGTGCCCATACTTGCGCTAAATGACTTCTCCGTGAATTGTGGGTACATATAAAATTGATTCCTACGTCTTGGCCTTGCGAGACCTTCGACTG
>JBLWTS010000125.1:0-6665 GCA_048270045.1 Aequorivita sp. | reverse complement strand
CCCTTTTGTCAATTCAAAAGATTGTCCGTTAACAATTAATTCTCCAGAAACATTTGTTTGATTTCCGTTGTCGTCGTCCGAAGAGCAAGATAAAATTGTTAATCCGATTAAAAGTGTAAAAAATAAGTTCAGTTTTTTCATTCGTATTTTTGGGTTTAAATTGTTTGTAACGGTCTTGTATATGAAAAGTAGCGGATTTTACCCACTATTTTTTCGGATTATTAGAGACCTTTAATTTGTTCATTTTCTTTCGATTAAGCGATTAAACCGCTATTTTTTATATACGTTGTTGGCAACTGGCTTTATTCTATTTTTCGTTGATTAATGGGTTTGTTAACTTCATCAGCGAAATCAGGATTTGATTGAATTCTTTTCCTTAACTTTTTATGAATTGCTTTTAAGGTGTCGTCTTTTCTGTAAGACTTAGGTAAGTGCTTCATTAATGTTTTGTAGTGCGTATCTAAAATTGCGAGTATATCCAAATTAACTAGTTTGGATTTGTCGACCAACTCCTTAAATCGTTCAAAATCCACAAAAGAATCTGAAGCTAAAATGGATGAAACTAAAAACAGTTGAAACTCTAATTCAAAATCTTCTTGTTGCGTATTTCCAATATTTAAAGAATTAATATTCTCATCAAAATATTCGGCCATAGGCTCTTTTAGAGTTATGGACCAGTGGTTATGTTTAAACCAACCACCAAAAACCTGCATTAATCCGTAGGTTGAAAAATTCTGCCAAAAAATCAAATCTTTTCTGTCAGGTGTAGCATCATTGGTAGTTACTAATTTTAGAATCTCGTTTGTATTTTCCAAACTTCTTTTAATTCCATTTTTTCGTTGTTCAATTGGTGTGTTGTATAACGCTTGAAGTAATTTACCAAGCCCTCCAGTATTTGAAATGTATTCAGCAAGATTTTTAGGCTTACTATTAGCGAGAATTTCTTCAAGAAATTTTGGGGAATCCTTTGCCATACCTGCATAAAAAATGGCAACATTTTGCCACCATAAATTGTTAAATTTATCAACAAATAATTTTCTGTCAGATTGTCTGTGATGAAAAATTTCGTAGGCAGTAAAGTACTCTTGAAATGATTGGTGTTTAAATGAAACCTCACCTTTATCATTTATGAATAATAGTCCTATTTGGTCAAGAATTTCTTCAAGCACTTGGCTTACATCAAATTTTTGACCTCTTTCTGCTGAATACTTAGATATTAAGTTTTTTAATTCGGGTTTCGTTATGCTTGACTTTAAATTAGTGTGTAAATCCTTAGCAACATAACACAATATTCTATGTTTAATTCCAACTTCAATAAGTTCAGTTGTTTCAGTTGAAGTGGTTTTACCAATTAAAAGATTTACAAACAATTCATATAAATCGGTTATTGTTGCAGGTATTTCAATCTCTTTTTCATCAAATAGCATTGTAATTAATGCAATTGTTAATGGTGTTTTTGGAAGCTTTTCAAGTATTTCAGAATCTTTTAAAGATTTTAATAGAGACTTAGATTTAATTAAGTCTTCACTAAAATAATTACTTAGAAACAACTCAATTTGTTGACGGTTCAAATCGTTCACTTCCATATAACGAAATCCAATTGCCTCTGAATTATGGAATAAATAATCAGATGGTCGAGAAGAACAAATTACTTTAATATTAGGATACCTTTCATTAAATTGAGCGACCGAATGCAGTGCTTTTTCTTTTGATTCTTTTTTAGCTAATTCATCAAGAGCGTCTATAAAAATAGCGCAGTTTTCTGTATTAAGTATATCTTTTGAGTCAATGCCTAAATCAGAATTCCAATCTTTGTTAAAATAATTATTCACTGCATTTTCGAGGTCAAATCCAGCTTGTTCAATTTCTTTGAAGGTTAAAATTATTGGATAGAAGTCTTGATTGTTTCTAATTGAATTTTGAGTAATTATTTCATTTGATAAAGTTTTAAATAAAGTTGATTTACCACAGCCAGGTTCTCCTATTATAAGAGAATTATTAGGTAAGTTGATAATAGTGTCTGCCTTTTTATTAACCCATTTTATAGAACCATCTTCGTTAGTAATCCTTTCAGATAGCTTTGGTTCAATCATATTTTGTAGAAGTTTCTCAACTTTCTTATTATCAACACTTAATGACTTTATGGTGTTATCTGTTTTGATTCTTTCTTGTAACCTTTCAATATACTTTTTGTATTGTTTAGAACCACGAACCCAGAATTTTGGGTAATACTTATCTATATAATCAATTAGTTTCTCTCCATCCCAAAAATCTATATTTGCTCTATCGTCATTGTTACTATCAAATATTTTATCTTTTGCGCCAGAAGAAAAATGTTCATTAGTAATGACTTTGACCTTATTAATTGGTATTTTTTTTGTCTGTTCTAATGATTTATAAGGATATTTAAAACATTCAAAGACTTGGTTTTCAATTTCTCTAACTACTCCAGTAGAACCTGAAACTTTACCTTTTTTAACAACAAAGGCATACCAATCCTTTTTATTCTCAATAGCGTCTAAATAAGAACAGACTAAGTCTTTTCCAAATTCAGGTTTGTTACCTTTTTCGTGAGTTACTTTTACATCTTTAAAACCCATTTCTGGAAGTAATTCCTCTAGTATTGTATGGATTTCTACCTCTTTTTTTATGGATGATAGAAATTCTAATTTATCTTCTTTACTTTTCATTTAATATTTCTGTTTATCAGCTTGTTGCCAACGGTCTTGTGTATGGCTCGTTGCGTGCAAATTAGCGATTATTTTTCAGTTGAGCCACAAGCCAGATTTTTAAATTTTACTATTTATTTTTTTGTTGGAAATCGTCAAATTTAAAAATTTGGCGACTTTCCAAATATGCCTTAACTTTGATTAAGCAACTGATTAGCAATGAGCTATACACGTTGTTGTGGCACGTTATTTCTACGGTATTAATTTCGGGCCAATTATATTCATCCACAAAATAAATCCGATTATTCCGCCTAAAAATCCGCCTAATATAAATGTCAATCTAATTTTTTTCGGAATGATTTTGAAGATAATAAATATTGATATTAGTAATCCAAGTACTCCCAACAAAATTGGGAAAGTGCCTGACCATAATTCAAATCCTTGAGAGATATTTTTTTCGTCGCCACCAAACCAAGTTCCGTTTGGCGATAAAATTTCACGACCAACTGACATTATAAGATTAAAAACTTCTCTTAACCAAAACAAAGACAAGAAAATAGCTAACCAATCAATTATTTTCAAACCATTTTGCCGGATTTGTTTTCTGCGCAAAAGTAATATTATCAAGCCTATAATTCCCGTTAGTATTGTTTGTAAAGGACCTCCAATGGTTATTAGAAGTCCATTTGATTTTAGTTTTTCAATTCCAGTTTCGTATTCAATTCGCTTTTCGAAATCAAGATTATTCTTTATTTCAGTTTCGTACTGATTATAAATTTTTATTAAACTATCATTTAATTCGCCACTATCATAGTTCATACTTCCGTAGTGCAGTGTGGTTTCATAACCTAAACTTTTGGCTACAATTATATGTCCATATTCGTGACTGACTGTTCCGATTGCAGTAAACAGAATGAAAACAAGCGAGAAAATTAGAAGATATTTAATGTCTATTCGGATGTTCATTTTAATGTGCCACAACGGTTTTGGCTATGGTTTCGTTGCGTGAAAATCCGCGAGGATTTTCCGCCGTAAACCGAAGATAGTAAATTTGCGAGGACTTTCAGAGAGGAAAGTCAGAAGCAATGAACTATAGCCGTTGTTACCTGCTGGCTTTTTTTATTTCTTCAATCAGTTTGTTTTCATTCTGCTTATTTCTGCCCATAGAAACCACAGAACTTTTTTTGTCAAGGTCACATATACTATTTACAAGCACTTTTTTATTGTCAAAAAGAATAGTAATCTGTTCGCCCCAACTTCCTGATAAAAATCCAGGATGTGTTTTTGCAACTATTGCTTTTGAGTTCGAGAAATATAAATGCCATTCCAATTCCTCTGCAACTTTTTCTATGATTTTATTCAATTCCGATTTATTTAGATTGGTATTTACTTCCTTAAATTTCAATCTATTTTTTTGCAAGTAAAAAAATAAAATTCCAATTAATGTTGGGATTATGAAAAACCAAATTTCTCCAGACTTTATTGGTTTCGGCGTATTCAAAAAGTAGTCTTTTAGATACAGAAACGTAAAAGTCAGTGGAATTATAAAACAAAAACCTACAATTCCATAGTGCGAAAATTTATCCCAATTACTTAATTTAAGTTCTCGGTTTTCCAATCCATATTTTATTTTCTCGCTTGTCATTTCAGCTTGCAGGTAACGGTCTCGGCTATGAGTAGTTGCGTGGTTTAGCGGTTAACTTTGCAAGTACGCACCAAACTGAAAATCCGCGAGGATTTTCAGAAGTAGGCGAGAACGAGCAATTACTTATAGCCATTGTTGTGTGTAGTGTTTTATTCTTTATTATATAATTCGTTTACTTTTTTCAAATCAGTCATTTTATCAATCTCGTAAAAATAGTTCAGTTGCCATTCTTGAGTTTTTTCCGCTTGTTTATTCAGTGTTTTATCCCAAACTGGATAAACTCTAAAACCTCTTTTTCCATCCTTTTTATCGGTAGTTATGAAACCTTTGTTCATTAATTCAGATTTCGGAAATACAAATTGTCCAAAACGGTCTCCAAATTTTGCATTAATTATATAAAAATCAAATAGGTCATTTGCAGAATAAGGTTCTGTTTCCCCATTTTGATTTCGCTTCCAAAAAGTCACAAATTGTCCAACTTTTTTAGGTGTTATTTTTGAACTTCTTGAAATCATTTTCATTCCATTCAGTTCAAATTGGCAAGCGTCATATTCGGTTCCTTCAAGTTCACTATTCACATTGGAAATATTGAGAGATAATCTGTCATAAATTTTTGTTTTAACCTCAATTAGATTTTTGTTCAGAGTTTCAAGTTCAATCATTTGTAATTATTATCTCTTATGTTCAAGTTTTTACGGTTGCTTTTTACATTACACACAACGTGTTTGTGTATGGTTAGTTGCGTGGTTAAGCAACTAAGTTAACAAACATTTACGAACCCGAGAAAATTCCGCAGGAATTTTCGCAAGTAAGCACTTAAAAAGCAATTAATTATACACGGTGTTGTAAAACGTTTATTTCGCGTTCAAATTCCGTTCTTAATTTATTAATTTTATTTCTATTCGCGAAAAAATGAAAAGGTGAAGGACTAGAGTGTAAGCCAAATGATATACAATTCACGAGTATATCAGTTTTATCATAAATTACAGTTATTTGTTTTCCCCAATCTAAACCTCCAGAATTTTCCCACGTAATATTCAAAGTTGATATTTGTTGATTATTCGTAGAGATTTTCCATTTATATTTTTCAGCAATTTTTCTTATTACACTTGAATTTTGTCCTCTCGACAATCCTTTAATCCGCTTTAACTTATATAGGTTTAAGAGTGCATAAATCACAAAAGCACCAATAGTAGTTGTCAGAATTAAAAATGTAAGAGATAGTCCAATCGGTTCATTATTTTTCAAATCAGATTTGAATTCCATAATTGTTATGAATACGAACATTCCAACTATCATTAATGGAAGTAAATAATCCAATAATTTGTTAATTAACCATTGTTTTGTTATTAACCTTTCAGCACTTTTTGATTTAGGTATATCGATTGAAATTCTGGTCATTCAGTTTTGTCTCAAATGTTTTACAACGGTCTTGTATATGGCTCGTAGCGCGTAAATTAGCGATTGTCTTTCGGTTAAGCACGAGCCGAATTTTTTAATTTTCTTATTATCTTTTTTTCAATAAGCCAAATTAAAAAATTTGGCGGACTTCGCAAATATACTTGAACTTCCGAATAATCAACTGACTAGCTATGAGCTATATACGTTGTTGTGTTTTCGTACTTTTCCTTAAGTTCTTTCTTTTTGTTGTCGATTTTTTCGGTGTTAAACTTATTAATACTTTGCCAGATCATCCAACCACAACCTGCAAGTGGTAAGTAAAACAAAGTATTTAAAAAAGACTTCATAGATTCACTTGTTTGATTATCAATTTGCTCTAATAATTTTTTACCAATATTGATATTTGAATCTTCAAAGAATATAGCAAAGACATAAATCAGAACTAAAATTAATGATAAAGGAATATAAAGCCATAAAATTCTGCGCCACTTTGCTATACCTTTTGAAATATTAAATTCTAAATTCTTTTGATGTAAATTTTTATTGACTTCTTTTTCTTTTTTTAGTTCACTTTCAAGTTCGATATTGATGTCTTTATTATTTTTTGCTGTTTTAATTACAGCTTTAACCTTTTGACCTTTCAGTGTTGTTTCTTCTTCTAGGTTTTCAACTTTTTTTGAAAGTAAAGCGACTTGTTTTTCTAATTCTGTTTTTGCATAATTTTTCGATTGCTCAATAATATTTTCATCTGATGAATTTATATTGATTAGTTTACTGAAATCTTTCTCAATAAGGTTTGATACCAAATACCTTTGTTGCTCTACATCTGAAGTCATTTCGCTTATACCTGCTAAAATGAGATTAAGCTTTTCACCTTCAATTAGTTTTTCATTACTTCTAAGGTTTAAAAAACTAACAAAACTTTTAAAATCAACTTTTGTTCTTGCAAA
>JBLWTS010000124.1:0-6741 GCA_048270045.1 Aequorivita sp. | reverse complement strand
CCAATAATGGTTTAGGTGCTTTGGAAAATAAACTTTCAGAACTCTCTGAAGAAAAAAGAAACGAAATTCTTACCGACATCAAAAAAATCATGGCTGAAAATCCAGATATGGCAATGGTGGATAGCGACAAAGGAATTACAAACCTTCACGTTCCTAGCGATATTATTATCGATGCTTCTATGCCTGCAATGATCAGAACCTCTGGACAAATGTGGGGGCCAGATGGCAAACCACGGGACACCAAAGCGGTAATTCCTGATAGCAGTTACGCCGGAGTTTATGAAACCACCATTGAGTTCTGCAAAAAACACGGAGCCTTCGATCCAGCAACCATGGGAACGGTTCCAAACGTAGGTTTAATGGCGCAAAAAGCCGAAGAATATGGAAGTCACGATAAAACTTTCGAAATCCTAACGGATGGAAAAGTGCAAGTATTGGATGGTTTAGGAAAAGAAATTATAACACACGCCGTAGAAAAAGGTGACATCTGGAGAATGTGCCAAGCCAAAGATCTTCCTATTCAAGATTGGATTAAACTTGCAGTAGAAAGAGCTCGTGCCACAGGAAGCCCAGCGATATTCTGGTTGGATAAAAATCGAGCCCACGACGCTGAGCTTATCAAAAAAGTAAATAAATATCTTCCCGAATACGACACCAATGGTTTGGAGATAAAAATTCTTTCCCCAGACGAGGCAACGGAATACACATTAGAAAGAGTAAAAGCTGGAAAAGAAACCATCTCAGTAACAGGAAATGTTCTGCGAGATTATTTGACTGACCTCTTCCCTATTTTGGAATTGGGAACCAGTGCCAAAATGCTTTCTATAGTTCCATTGATGGATGGCGGTGGACTTTTCGAAACTGGAGCTGGTGGTTCTGCACCAAAACATATGGATCAATTTCTGGAAGAAAATCACCTTCGGTGGGATTCTTTAGGCGAATTTTTAGCATTAGCCGTTTCCTTGGAACACTTGGGAACAAAATACAACAACCCAAAAGCCCTTGTTTTGGCAGAAGCGCTGGATGAGGCGACAGAGAAATATTTGGATAACAGCAAATCGCCTTCCCGAAATGCGAAAGAAATTGACAACCGAGGAAGCCATTTTTATTTAGCAATGTATTGGGCAGAAGCTCTTGCTAAACAAAGCAAAGATCAGGATCTAAAAAACACCTTTGCTCCTATTGCTGTGGAATTGAGAGAAAATGAATCTAAAATAAATGGTGAACTAATCGATGATCAAGGCAGAGCTGTGAACATTGGTGGTTATTACGAACCTACCGAAAGCTTAGTTTATGACGTAATGCGTTCCAGTAAGACCCTTAATAGAATTCTGGAAAAAGTTAGTCCTGGAGTTTCATTACAATAAAATTAATCCTTTGTAAAGCCTTCAGTTTTCGCTGAAGGCTTTCTTTATCCAAAAAATACGCACTTGAACAATTCTTTAATTTTCCTTTTTCTCTTTATTGGTTTCTTGGTTCATTCTCAAGAAAAATATACTCTGAGCGGCACCATTACCGAGGCTGACTCTGGGGAAACAATCATGGGGGTTAACGTAATCGTCCCTGAACTTCAAACAGGAGCAGTTACTAACAACTATGGTTTTTACTCAATAACACTTCCAAAGGGTGAGTATGATTTGGTTATTAGCAACATCGGTTTTGCTTCACAACGAATCAAAATCAATTTAATTGAGAATATAAAAAAGAATTTTTCCTTAGTTACAGACACAGAAAGTCTAGATGAAGTAGTAATTGAAGCCAATGGCGAAAAACTAAACATTCGTAGCTCACAAATGAGCGCGAACACACTTTCTTCCAGCACCATTAAAAAAATTCCGGTGGTTTTGGGGGAAGTAGATGTGCTAAAATCCATCACTTTACTTCCAGGAGTTACCAGTGCGGGAGAAGGCGCATCCGGTTTCAATGTTCGTGGAGGTGCGGCTGACCAAAATCTAATCCTTTTAGACGAGGCAACTTTATACAATTCGTCACATTTATTCGGCTTCTTTTCGGTTTTTAATCCCGATGCCATCAAGGATTTAACGCTGTATAAAGGAGGAATCCCCGCTCGTTTTGGGGGACGTATTTCTTCTGTTTTGGACATTTACCAAAAGGACGGCAACAAACGCAACTATCACGCAACCGGCGGAATTGGTTTAGTTGCAAGCCGTTTACTACTAGAAGGACCAATAAAAAAGGATGAAGCCTCCTTTTTAATCGGTGGTCGAAGTAGTTACGCGCATCTATTTCTACCCATATTCGATAATGATAATATTGCCTACTTCTATGATCTGAACACCAAAGTCAGTTATAACCTTAACAAAAATAATCGCCTATTTCTCTCTGGTTACTTCGGAAGGGACGTCTTTAAAATCTCAGAAAGCTTTGGAAACACATTTGGAAATACAACCTTGAACTTAAGGTGGAACCAAATCCTTTCAGATAAAACATTTTCTAACCTCTCTTTAATTTATTCTGATTATTATTTCGGTCTAGAGCTTAAATTTGTTGAATTTAAATTCGACAGTGGCATCAGAAACTTCAATCTGAAATATGATTTCACCCACTATCTTTCAGAAAATGTCGATTTGAGATTTGGCTTAAACAGCATTTACTACAAATTCAATCCTGGAGATGTAAAGCCTACTACCGAGACATCTGGAATAAATGCGTCCAAATTAACCGATAAATATGCTTGGGAAAATGCCGTATATGCCGAAGCCGAAATTCAGGTTTCTGACAACATTTCGCTTCAGGCGGGCTTGCGATTGTCAACATTCAGTCGTTTGGGACAATCTGAGTTCTTTTTATATGAAAATGACAACCCATTGTTATATAATGAGAAGTTTGAAATTTATGAAAAAGCGAAACCCATCGACACAATTTCGTTTGGAAGAAGCGAAACAATAAAATCCTTTGCCAATTTGGAACCCCGACTTGCGGTTTCATTTTTACTGAATGACGATTCTTCGATCAAGGCCAGTTATAACCGGATGACGCAATACATACACTTAATTAGCAATACCACTTCCCCTACTCCTTTTGATATCTACGCCCCAAGTGGAAAATATATCGAACCTCAATTGGCAGACCAAGTGGCATTGGGATATTTCAGAAATTTCGAGAATTATTCTTTAGAAGTAGAAACATTTTATAAAAAAGTTAAAAATCGTTTGGACTACATCAACGGAGCCGATTTAATTGCTAACAACGCCATTGAACAGATTCTTTTGAATGGAGAAGCGAGAGCCTACGGTTTTGAAGTACTTCTGAAAAAAACTACGGGAAAATTTCAAGGTTGGTTAGCCTATACCCTATCTAAAAGCGAGCAAAGAACCCCAGGAAGAACAGCTACCGAAAGCGGTATAAATAATGGAAATTGGTATAATGCTTCGTGGGATAAAACCCATGACCTTTCTTTGACTGGATCTTACGAATTTTCAAAAAAATGGTCTTTTGGAGCCAATTTAATTTTCCAAACCGGACGTCCCACTACTTATCCTGAAGGTCAATACAATTACCAAGGAATGGTAGTTCCTGTTTATGAAGCTCGAAACAGCAGTCGAATTTCAGCCTTTCATCGTATGGATCTTTCTGCTACGCTTACCCCAAAACCAAATAGTGAAAAACGTTGGAAAGGCGAATGGGTTTTCAGTATTTATAATGTGTACAATCGAAAAAATGCCGCCTCTATTTCCTTTGGCGAGAATACGGACACAGGACAAAATGAGGCTGTCCGACTTTCAATCTTTGGAATTATTCCGTCGGTTACCTATAATTTTAAATTTTAAAAAATGAGGCAGTTTTTAATATTGACCCTTTGCACTCTACTATTTACTTCTTGTGAAGATGTAATCGATGTAGAATTAAATGATGCCGCGCCACGTTTGGTAATAGATGCCAATATAAATTTACAAGTTGAAACTGGCGAACCAATAAGTTTTATAAAACTTACTACCACCGCTCCATTTTTCGACAACCAAGTCCCGGTAGTTGAAGACGCTTCGGTAAAGATTACAGATGATAATGGCTCCATTTTTCCCTTTACCTACGCTTCCGATGGATTTTATTCGAGTAATTTTTCTCCACAAAAAGATAGGGACTACACACTTGAAATACTATTTAAAGACGAAGTTTATACTGCAACAACCAATCTTGTTTCTTCAACTCCATTAGAATATGTTGAGCAAAAAGACGATGGGGGTTTTTCAGGCGATCAAATTGAATTGAAGGTGTTTTTTACAGACCCGGCGGGAATAAAAAATTTCTATTTCATTACTGCAAATTCAGAAAGGGGTATTCTTCGTGATGTCCTAAGCGACGAGTTTTTTGATGGGAATTTGATATTCGGTTTATATCTAGCTGAAGATCTTGCGGCAGGTGATAATGTACAATTTAATCTTTACGGCATTACAGAAGAATATTACAACTACCTGTTTATTCTCCTCCAGCAAACAGGCGGTGGCGGAGGCCCTTTTGAAACCCAACCTGGCACCGTTAGAGGAAATATTATCAATCAATCCAATCCAGAAAATTATCCCTTGGGACACTTCGGAATATCAGAAGTTTCAACCCTCAATTACACCGTTCAATAAAAAACTATAACTTCGTAATTCATAACTCTGAACTCATAACTCCTAACTAGAAATGCCCTTCACCAAAACCACAGAATCAGATTCACGATACGATCATTTGGAAGATATGAACGTATCTGAATTGCTTCAGAATATTAACAAAGAAGACAAATCTGTGGCGTACTCCGTCGAAAAATCGCTTCCACAGATCATAAAGCTCACCGAAAAGGTTGTTGAAAAATTGAAAGCAGGCGGCCGCTTATTCTATATTGGAGCAGGAACAAGTGGTAGATTGGGAATTGTAGATGCCAGCGAATGCCCTCCTACCTTCGGAGTTCCACATGATTTGGTTATCGGTCTAATCGCAGGCGGAGATAAAGCAATCAGAAAAGCTGTTGAATTCGCCGAAGACTCCATCAATCAAGGATGGAATGATCTCCTAGAACATAACATTTCAGAAAAAGACATCGTCATAGGTATCGCAGCATCCGGTACAACTCCTTATGTAATTGGTGCACTTCAAAAATGTAATGATGAAAATATTGCAACTGGAGGAATCACTTGCAATGAAGGGAGTCCCTTAGCAAGTACCGCCCAGTTCCCAGTGGTAGTTACAGTGGGTTCAGAATTTGTCACAGGCAGTTCCAGAATGAAGGCTGGCACCGCTCAAAAATTAGTTTTAAATATGATATCAACCGCCGCCATGATTCAACTTGGAAGAGTAAAAGGGAATAAAATGGTCGATATGCAACTCAGCAACAACAAGTTGGTGGAACGAGGAATCAAAATGATTATGTCTGAATTAGATGTTACAGAAAAAGAAGCTCAATCACTTTTAGAAAAACATAAAAATGTTCGCAACGCAATAAATAATTTTCAAAATGGGTAAAAAGCACACGGACTTCAATTTGCTAAAAAAAGGAATTAAATTCATGGCTTTCGCTTTGCCACTACTCTTTTTAAGCCCGTATTTACTCACCTTGTCTTTCCTTAACAAAGAAACCTATATGTTCTACTTGTTTCTTTTCTTTGGAATAATCGCTGGAGTTGGCGCTATTTATTTTTGTTTTAAAGGAATAAATACAATTATGAAGTCTATCTTTTAATTGACAAAAACTTATTTTAATTCCACTTTAACTAGAACGTCCTCTCTTTTATTTTTTGAAAATTCCATATAGAAATTATTTGCCGAATCCGCGATTAAAGCTTCTTTATCAAAATCTGAAAGTTCCAAACCCCCTTTTACATTTCTCAAATCCATAATAGAACCCTTGGTATAATTTCCTTTATTGTCAATTTTAACAGCCGTTAAATAACCACCCTGACCCTCTGTGTGTTTCGCTGGAACTTTGTCTTTTGGAAGATCTATATTTTTTATATTGTCCAAGAAAACTACATAATGGTTTTCATTTTTGTAGAAATGTGAAAAGGAAATACCATACCCAGTTTGGCCACTAATCTGTCTTTTTGGGATTTTAATAGTCCAGCCCATTTCACCCGAAGCATTTATTTGAGAAACAACAATATCATCATTATGATATATATAGCGGGTTCCATTCTTTGAATTTATCTCTTTATAATAAATCTCTTCACCAAAAAACGTTATTGTTCCATCACTTTGGAAGAAAATCTTTATGAGTTTCAAATTTTTATAATCGGCCTTATCGTTATCTTCATTTTTAGTATTCTTTCTTTCAGTTTTATTGCTTTCATATTGATTCAAAATTTCCAAAGGGATTTCAAACATTTTCTTATCTGCTAATGAACCATCCGCATCAATTTTAAAATTGAATATACCATTTACGCCAGATTTTCTTCCGCCATCGGAAAAATATCCTCCACAGAACATTGTGTCGTTAGGACCTTTAAAAATTCCCACTTGGTCAATAAATTTATCTCCAACCATAATTTTTGTAATTGTAGCTCTCTTACTTTCTTTTGAAAATTTGAATAGTTCCATATGATAGTTTGCAGTACCATCCTTCTTGTCCTTTTTATCCTTTTTGCCACCATCATCATACTTTTTAATCAAAGTATAAACATTGGCATTATCGTCCATAGTATAATCCAAAAGTTTAAACTGATCATTTGGATAAGGCATTGTAAAGTCATTTTCCCAAATTTTTTCTAAATTCTTATCAAAAACTTGCATTCCAATTACCTCAAG
>JBLWTS010000123.1:0-6945 GCA_048270045.1 Aequorivita sp. | reverse complement strand
TGTTTTTCAAAAATCGGCAGCTTAGTTTTTCAGTTTTTACTTGCTTAAAATTCAAAAAAAATCCGATAATCAAACCAGGCTTTTTTCATTTGCGCAAACTTGCTCCAGCATTAAAGCTAACTGTTTTGTGTATAAGAAGTGCGCTTTAGTCCGCGCGTATTTTCCGAAGGAAAATCGAAAGCGGGCAAACGCGCCTTTACATTGTTAAAGCACTAAAATAAGCATTTTTTATACACGTTGTTAGCTGTATTTGTTTTTATTTTGTTTTCAATCCATCGGCTTAAATTTACTATTCTGTTTTCACGCACTGGAGAAAAGTCGATGATTTTAATCCGCAAGATTTTGTGCAATCCGTTTGAGTGAAAAATCCGCAACAGTATTTTTTAATTTCTTTTAATCGGCAGAGTGGCATCGGCAGAGTGGCATCGGCAGAGTGAAATTAGAGAAATTCAGATTTTAATACTTGTCAAAAATTCGAAGCGTTGTTATCGGATGTTGCTTGCGTTTGAGTGGCCAATTACAGCTAACGGTTTTGTATAAGATTAGTTGCGTGGTTAAGCAACGAATTTAGCAAATACAAACCGAATAGAAAATCCGCGAGGATTTTCGTAAGTAGGCTCTTACCAAGCAATTAATTTTATACGGTGTTGTACACCGTTATTTATATTTTCTTTTCGCAATTAAATTTTCTTTTCCGTTGACTGTTTTATACTTTTTAGTCCAAAGTCCTTTTTTGTTGTATTTATACTTAAAATATTCAAATTCATATTTGGCTGGTCCGCCAGTCATATGTATTGGAAACTCTTGTTTAGGTTCAAATTCTCGATGAATTTCTATTACATTGTTTCGGTCGTTGTATTTATAGTAAGTTGTGGCTGTTTCCTTAATAGTTTTTCCATCGAAATCTTCATAGCTGCTGAATTCTATTTTTTTTATAATATTCCCATTTTTATCATATTCTATTAATTCTTTATATGGTTGAAGCGTAAATTTTGATGAATCAATTCGGACAATTTGTTTAGGTTTTCCGAACTCATTAAAATCAGAATATTTTTCTTTAATTCCAAAACTTAATTCTTTGCTAATCAATAAAGAGTCTTTATATTTTAGTTTAATTAGTGAAACGTAGTCAACATTTCCATCGTTAATGTCATAGGTTGTTTTTTCACGTATCACATTGTTATAAGTATCGTATTCAAATTCATATCTACTTCGTAGCTCTTTTTTCCAATAGTTTTCTTGAACATTAATAAGCCCATTTGAAAGATAATATTTAGTCCACCATTTTCCCATTTCAATATTTTCTTCAATATAGAAGTCGTATTCTTTTAAATATTCCGATTCAGCTTTCTGTCCAAACGAAATATTAAAATTTAAGAGTATCATTGTAATTAGTAGCAGATTTCTCATAATGGTGTACAACGGTTTTGTATATGGCTCGTAGCGTGCAAATTAGCGATTACTTTCCGATTAAGCACGAGCCAAATTTTTTAATTTTCTTATTATCTTTTTTATTCAATAAGCCAAATTAAAAAATTTGGCGGACTTGCAAATATGCCTTAACTTTGGATTATACAACTAATTAGCTATGAGCTATATACGGTGTTGTACGTAGGCTTTATTCTCTATAAACTTCTTGAAATCTAATTATAGTTTTTTCCATCATCTCTATAAATTCAGGTATATGTTTGATCAAACTATGGTTTTGGTTATATAAACTATTTGGATTGCTCTCATCAGAAGTTGAAGGATATCTTGTTGATTGTTCGTGAGGTGAAGTTATCAATGATAAGTTAATCCAAACATATGATATGTAACCAAATTTTCTTTGTCGAATTCTATTTTGTTTATGAACTTCAACTTTGTTTTTTGAAATCTCGTCGCTATTTTTAATAAAATCCTCTGATATAGATTTTATATTATCATCTCCTTTAAAATATTCTATGAAGTGCTCATTAGTTTTTATAAAATCAACCTTTATTTCAGCGTGAAGTTTTTCGTCATCGAAAATCGGGTTAGTTTCAAGTTCCTTTGCATTATCAATAAATTTTCTAACATCATCAATTTCGATAAGTATTTTTTTATTCAGTTCTGCATAATTTAATATTTCAGAGCGCAGCTTTTTTAGACTTTCTACATTTTCCTTGCCTTTGCTTTTTCCTCTTTGGTGTGGCGGAACCATATTTGGAATCATTAAAGGTGTTCCAGTATATTTAGCTAACTCATCAATTTGATTTTGGTATAGTCGAGTAAAAACTTTGTAAGGTAAATGACTAATTTTTTTTGCTATATCTTTTGGTTCAATAATTTCTGTTTTTAGTCCAAATGATTTTACAAATTTTTCAACTGATTGTTGTAGCTGAAATAATGCGAGATTATATTGACCTGAACTGTATAATATTTTTACAGAATTCAAGTCTTGTTTAGCGGTTTCAAATAGTCTTTCAGATAAATTCACTTATTATTCGGGATGTTTTTCAGCTTACGTACAACGGTCATGAATAAGCGCAGTGCGGGCTCGGGGCCTTTCGGTTTCAATTTACGGATATTTTTCCTAAGGTCTTGGCAGGTCCGGCTTTGCGGGCCTGCCCGTATTGCGTTTATTCGTTGTTGGCATTCGTTATTTCTCCCCCTTGCGGGATTCTTTTCTGATTAAGATTAAAATCAAGATGGATGTAAATTTTTTGCTTTTGTTTCACCATAGCTTTTTAAAAGTTCATTCGTGTCATTCTTTTTTTTAGCTAAAAAGTAAACTTAATTTTTTATGGTATTATGTAAAGATTGAAGAATTTCACGGACTTGATTTTTATTATTGGACATTACAATAATATTGAGGTCGTTCTTCAATTCACTAATAAATCTGGTTTCAAATTGATAGAATTGACCACCATGAATATGTGTTGAAAATAAGTCGTCAGTCAAACCAAGAATAGCTGTTTTATCTTTGAAATATTGATTGCGAAGAATTGTTTTCAGTGATGTTTCAGAAATCAGCTCGTAGTCATGCAAAGCATTGATCCATTTATTTAAATCATCGATTGACAACCATAACCAACCATTGCTTGGGTCGATTTCTGAAGCATTTTCCTTTTGCATGTTGAAGCATCTAACTCTGTTTGGATAGTTGAAATCAGGGTCAAAAACGGCATCTTCCATTTTTAAAGGGATAATTATATTTTCAGTTACAAACTCTTGAAATGGTTTGTTCGTAACAATTTCAATAATTCTTTTTTGAAGAAAAATACTATTGTTATTGTAATTGAAATCTGTGCCTGGCTCAAATAGTAAACTTGGTAATAGTTGTAAATCTTCCAGCATATCTTTTTCATTTTCTGCACTGGCATAATTAATTATAGGTAGTCCGCTTGTATAGTTTAAAAGGTGCTTGACTGTAACTTTTTCCGACCAAGCCGGTAGTTCTAGACCAAATTTGGAAAGTTTATCGTCCATTCGTAATTCTCCCTTTTCAATTAACATCATAATAGAAACAGCAAAAAATTCTTTTGCGGTTGAGCCTATACAGAAAATGGAATTTTTTGTCAGTTTGGTTTTTTCTGAACCGTCTGTGTAGCCAAACGATTTTTGATACACAATAGAATCATTTCTTGTAACCAATACATTGCCATTAAAAATCCCTTTTTGATAACTCGATTGCATGATCGAATCAATAGTTTCTTGTTTTTGTGTGTTGTTACATGCTAAAAAGGATAAAGAAAGGATGAGAATAATATATTTCATAAATGGACTACTGTTTTTTTAATTGGCTACAACAAGGGATAGTGTTGATATTATTGAATCGTTGTATAGTTTAGGTTTCAATCCCGACTTTTTGTTTATCGGATATGTTTCTCGGTCTGAGTCCTGTTTTTGTTTTGTCCTTCTATGCCGATTATTTTTCGAAAATGTTTCTCGTCCGGCATAATGAATGCCAACGTTTATGTATAAGAATAGTTGCGGGTTTGTATGCGAGGATTTTCCGAAGGAAAATCAGACGTTACAAACACGCAACGACCTTTGATTAAGCACCAAACCGCAATTATTTTTATACGGTGTTGGCAGTAGTTATTTTTTCTTCCGCTATATTTTTAGTCAGTTTATTTATTTTCGGTTGTAAGAACCAAATTCCTATTGGTAAAATTAGAAATAGAAAGAAATATCCAATACTTTCTCTTTTTTTTGATTTCCGTTTTAATTCTATTGATTTTATAATTCTACCAGCAAATCCAAATGATTGTAAAAAAGCATAAAAGATATAAAATCCGATTAGAGCATAAATTCCGCTAAAATTCACTTCATTTCCATCATTCAGGTACATTAGTGAAAAGTACACGACAAAAAATAAAACTGCATTCACATAATATAGATTAATATTTAATTCGTATTCTTTCGGAACAATTTTAATCAATTCATTGGTCAGAATAAAAAGCCAAATTAGTATAACACTAATTCCAATTAAATTAACCCAATACAAATTTCCGAAATCTCCTGTGAATTCAATCGAAGCCATTATTGAAAATGGAAATAACAACAGAAATATCTGCCAATGTTTTGCTTTTAAAATCCAATTCATTTTTTTATAGATAGTGAGTGTTTTAATTACTGCCAACGTGTTTGTATATGGTTTGTTGCGTGGTTTAGCACGTAATTTAGCAAATAAAAACCGAATAGAAAATCCGAGAGGATTTTCGTAAGTAGGCTAGAACTAGCAATAAATTATATACGGTGTTGGCAATAGTTATTTGTATTCAACTTCTATTTCCATATTACCATCACTTCCTATTTTACATTTTAGAGGAAATTCTTCCATATTTGACTGAATATCAATTCCAGCTTGATTGCTCACTTTGATTTTCATTTTTTTAACACCTTCTTTTTTTCCTTTTTCGATTATTTCTGATGCAATATTAACTTGTTTCTTTACTTCGCTTTTAGAATTCAGAGCTAATTTTACTCCTTCATAAACTATATGTCCAATTGGGTTTAAAATTGCATTAGGATTTTTTTTAATATAAGTTAAACTATTTTTTAAACCTTCTTTAGTAGTTAAATCATATGTGTTTTTCATAGTCATCTGTATCTTTTAATTTCTAATCTTTTCCGAATACGCTTTCGTATGACATTGAATCTTCGTCAAAATCATCATCATTTCTATTTGGGAACATTCTATCTAATTCAGCATCTGCATCATAAAAATCATTCTCTTTTTTAAAAAAAGCAATTTTCTTTAGTAAACTTCGTAATGAGTTTTCTTCGTTTGGCATTCCAGAGCCGATTACTTCACTAATATCTTCTTCCAATTTGTAAACTATTTCTTCAAGTTCATTTACGTCAATTTCATCAACTTCTTCTTCGATTTTATCAAATCTTTCTTTTAATTCTTTTATGTTCATATGGTTTCGTCTTAATTATTGCCAACGTGTTTGTGTATGATTAGTTGCGTGGTTTAAGCACTAAATTTAGCAAATAAAAACCGAATAGAAAATCCGCGAGGATTTTCGTAAGTAGGCTATAACCAGCCATTAATTATACACGGTGTTGTAAACAGTTTTTTGTTCAGATTTATTTTTCCGATTCATAAAATCAGTCAGTTTTTGCTTAATCAGCTTTGAGTCTTCATAGGTTACTCTTAATTTATCTAAAGGAAATGAAAATTTTTGATTTTGGTCAGTCACCTCGATAATGGTTTTATTTCCGTTATAATTCAGAGATTCAATTCCGATAAAAATTCGTTCAATATAGATTTTGTTCCGAACGATTAGAATTATTCTTTTTTCAGTCAGAATTAAAGTGTCTAATTTTTTTCTTGTTAAGAAATAAAATGCAGAAAATATCGAAATCCAATTGCTGAAAATGGATTCAAAAAACGAATGTTCAGATTTTTTTTCCAATAAGATAATTCCAGATTCAGTTTTTAGAATATTATCGATTTCTTTTTTCGTCATTTAGGGTTTTCTAAATTGTTTACAACGTGTTTGTGTATGCTTTGTTGCGTGATTTAAGCAACTAATTTAGTAAATAAAAACTGAATAGAAAATCCGCGAGGATTTTCGTAGGTTGGCTAAAAGAAAGCAATAAAATATACACGTTGTTACCTGTAGTTATTTTTTCCGATATACTTTTAAATTATACTTAAATTCAGTTCCATCACTTTCTAAGAATTCAAATACTTTCAATTCCGTTTGAGTGATTTCCGCTATTTCTATTTCATTTTTCGTAAACTCAATTAAAGAACCAGATTTTTTTAATTGCTCCAAAAGTCCAGGTGCAAGTTTGTCAATCGGCACGTTGTATTTTGGTTTGTCAAAAGTCATTCTAAAAATCTTTGCTATTGAGTCGTATGCCCAAATTCCGCTTTCACAGTTTTCCGCATTTTCACAACCAAATAATTCATACGTTTTGTCTTTTTCAATTCGCATATTTGGTCGAGAAACAAATTCAGTCGCTGTAATTGTGTCATTTACGAAATGTTTCACTTCTGCAATTGTTTTTCCGTTCTTATCTGTCAATTTTTGAAATTCCCACGTTCCAATAATCAACTTTTCAATTTGTTCCGGACTTTTCTTCGTTTTTGCGTCATCAACTAATTCCAAATAAGTTTTAGATGACTGGCAATAAGTCAAAACTGGAAATAATATTATGGCAAGCAGAATGTTTTTCATAATTACAGGTAACGGTTTTGTATATGATACGTTGCGTGTATAAGCAACTAATTTAGCAAATAAAAACTGAATAGAATATTCCGCAGGAATATTCGTAAGTAGGCTAGAACTAGCAATGGATTATATACTTTGTTACAAACAGTTTTTATTCCAGTAAATTTGTTAATGGTCCAGTAAAAGTTCCAGAAACTATATTTTGGTCATTTGTATAAGAAAATGTAATTGTGTAAGTGTCGTTATTATTTATTGTCATTGTTGCTTGACCATCCATATCATCAGAACTTAA
>JBLWTS010000122.1:0-7095 GCA_048270045.1 Aequorivita sp. | reverse complement strand
CGTTAACACTCGAAATTCTCATAACCATTTTGGTAATTATCGTAATGGTTTTTAATCTTCGAGCATCGGTACTCATATCCGGACTCTTACCTGTGGCGGTGTTGATGGTCTTCATTGCAATGAAATTTTTTGGAGTGGATGCCAACATCGTAGCGCTTTCGGGTATCGCCATCGCTATCGGGACAATGGTGGATGTGGGCATCATCCTTTCAGAAAATATCATAAGGCATCTGGATGAGGACGATAATACTACGCCATTAAACACAGTGGTCTACAACGCTACGGCAGAAGTTTCTGGTGCTATCGTAACGGCAGTTATGACCACCATCATCAGTTTTATCCCTGTTTTTACAATGATAGGTGCCGAGGGTAAGTTGTTTAGGCCATTGGCGTTTACCAAAACCTTTGCCTTAACAGCTTCTATCATAATAGCGTTATTTTTGATACCACCATTTGCTGCCTTTTTCTTCAAAAGCAGGAATATAAGAAAAACAACCAATTACGGCATTAGTAGTCTGTTGATTTTGGCAGGGTTTATTGCGGTCATTTTTGGCCATTGGATTGGTCTAATCCTTATTGGCTTTGGCTTTGTGGCTTTGGCAGTTTTACGGGAAAAACTTTCAAAAGAAAGGTCAAACAAATTCAACATATATCTTTCCGCAGCTGCAATAGTCTTTCTATTGGCTGAATATTGGAGGCCGTTGGGCGTGGACAAAAGCGTGTTTTGGAACCTCATTTTTGTAGGTATCATTTGTTTTGGGCTATTGGCAGGTTTTTCACTATTTAAAAACTATTATACGCGAATTTTGAAATGGGCATTGGCAAACAAACTTTTGTTTTTGACCATTCCCACGGCACTTTTGATATTTGGTTTTATTATTTATAAGAATACCGGAAAGGAATTTATGCCTTCCCTAAATGAAGGTTCATTCCTGTTAATGCCCACCTCTATGCCGCACGCAGGTATTGAGGAAAACAAACGGGTCTTGCAGCAATTGGATATGGCTGTAGCAAGCATTCCCGAAATCGAAACCGTTGTTGGAAAATCCGGAAGAACGGAATCCGCACTGGACCCAGCACCTTTGTCAATGTACGAAAACGTAATTCAGTACAAATCTGAATATATGTTGAATGATGACGGAAAACGGCAACGTTTTAAGGTAAACGATGATGGGTTTTTTATACTGAAGGACAACACTTTAGTTGAAAATCCCAACAGTCCCGTTGGTTCTGAAAAAGTTGCGGACGCCCGAAAGAATGTGAAGAAAGTTTTAATAACGGTCGATGTCTCTTCGGAAAAATTAATTCCTGATGACAACGGCGAGTTCTACCGAAACTGGCGACCCGAAATCAATTCGCCCGATGATATTTGGAACGAAATTGTAAGGGTCACTAAATTTCCAGGCGTTACCTCTGCCCCAAAACTGCAACCTATCGAAACCCGATTGGTTATGCTGCAGACTGGAATGCGCGCCCCAATGGGCATTAAGGTTAAAGGTCAGGATTTAAAACAGATTGAAGCCTTTGGCGTTCAGTTGGAAGGAATTTTAAAACAAGCCGAAGGAGTAAAACAGGAAGCCGTATTTGCAGACCGAATCGTGGGCAAACCCTATTTGCTGATTGATATCAACAGGGAAAAATTGGCACTTTATGGCGTTACTATAGAGGAAGTTCAAAATGTCCTGAAAGTAGCCGTGGGCGGGATGGTGTTGACCCAAACAGTGGAAGGCAGGGAACGCTATGGTGTTCGGGTGCGATATCCAAGGGAACTGCGAGGCGACCCATCAGACTTACAAGATATTTATGTTCCAGTTGAAAAGGGAAGTCCCGTTCCATTGAGCGAATTGGCAACCATTCGATACGAACAAGGTCCGCAAGTCATTAAAAGTGAAGATACTTTTTTAGTGGGCTATGTCTTATTTGACAAACTAGATGGTTTTGCCGAAGTGAATGTGGTGGAAAATGCTCAGGCTCTGATTCAGCAAAAAATCGATGGTGGTGAATTGGTCGTCCCAAATGGCATCAGTTATCAATTTACAGGTACTTATGAAAACCAATTACGTGCAGAAAAAACACTTTCCATTATCGTTCCTTTGGCCCTTGCGGTCATCTTTTTGATTTTATATTTTCAGTTCCGTTCTGTGTCCACAACCTTGATGGTATTTACAGGGATTACAGTTGCTTTTGCGGGTGGTTTTGTAATGATTTGGTTCTATGGTCAAGATTGGTTCTTGAACTTCAATTTTTTTGGCGAAAACCTGCGCGACCTTTTCAATATCCGCACGGTCAATTTGAGCGTCGCAGTTTGGGTAGGTTTTATTGCCCTTTTTGGTATTGCAACGGATGATGGCGTAGTAATGGCGACCTATCTCACACAGGCCTTCGACAAAAACGACCCGACCGATAAAGCGGAAATAAGACAATCCACGTTGGAAGCTGCTTCCAAAAGAATCCGTCCTTGTTTGATGACGACAGTTACCACCATTTTGGCATTGTTACCTGTATTGACTTCTACAGGAAAAGGAAGTGATATAATGATACCGATGTCCATTCCCATCTTTGGCGGCATGTTGCTCGATACCACATCGTATTTCCTTGTGCCCGTCCTGTACAGTTGGAGGAAGGAAAGCCTTGCGAAAAGAAAACTGAAAGCAAAATCACGAACTATAACCATAGAAAAATGATAAAAAAGAAAATATATATAAGGCTGGCTTTGTTTTTCGGAATTGCTCTTTCGGGTTTAAATAGTTTTGGTCAGGACTTACAGACCTACATAGAAGAAGCCATTACCAATAGTCCCGAAATCCAAAAGCTTCAATTGCGTTATGATATTTCATCTGAAAAAGTGAATGAGGCCAATTGGATTCCGAACACCGAGTTTAGTGCTGGTTATTTTGTAAGCGAACCCGAAACCCGTGTCGGGGCGCAGCGTGCGCGCTTTTCCATAAAACAAATGTTTCCTTGGTTTGGCACCATAACCGCAAGGGAAAATTATGCCACTTCAATGGCAGATGCAGATTTTGTGGAAGTCACGATAGCAAAACGAAAATTGGCACTTTCCATTTCACAATTCTATTACCAGCTTTATGAAATAAGGGCAAAACAGAAAGTTCTTGACCAAAACATTGCATTGTTGCAAACGTATGAAAAACTTGCACTGACTTCTGTAGAAGTTGGAAAAGCTTCAGCGGTTGATGTACTGCGATTACAGATTCGACAAAATGAACTGCAACAGGAAAAAGAAGTCTTGCAACAACAAAATAATGGCATACAGGCCGCTATGAACAGTTTGATGAATCGCGGTTACGACAAGGAAATTATGGTTGTTGACAGTTTAGAAATTCCGATGGAAGATATGCAGCTTTCTTTTGAAGCACTTTCCGTAAATCCAGAATTGCTCAAATTCGATAAATTGTATGAATCGGTCGCACAATCGGAACTGCTTAACCTGCGTGAAAGCCAACCAATGTTCGGTTTTGGTGTCGATTACTTACCCGTTGCGGCAAGAAAAGATATGGATTTTATTGATAACGGAAAGGATATTTTGATGCCTATGGTTTCAATTACGATCCCAATTTTCAACAATCGGTATAAATCCATCACCAAACAGAATGAGTTGCGCCAACAGGAAATCCAGTCGCAAAAAGAAGATGGATTGAACGGATTGGAGTCTGAATTGGCAAAAGCCATTTCACAGCGAAACCAGGCACGAATAAAGTTTGAGACACAATCAAAAAACCTTCAACAAGCAAAGGATGCCGAGGAAATCCTGATAAAAAATTACGAAACGGGAACGATAGATTTCAATGATGTACTGGACATTCAGGAATTGCAGTTAAAGTTTCAAATCAATCAAATTGAATCCATAAAAATGTATTTCGTACAAACCACCATTATCAATTATTTAACCAATTAAAACTATGTTTTTGCGATAAGCCGTTTGGGAAAATTAGATTAATTATAAAAAACATTGAAATGAAACCATTAAAATACATACTGCTACTTTTATTAGTGGGATATCAATCTGTTTTTGGCCAAAACCTTTTTGAACAATCAAAAGAAGGAAATACCGAAAACCGTCCCGTTCGGAAATACACGTTGACCATCAAGGAAGAAATGGTGAATAAAGCAGGAAAGGAAGTAAAGGGAATGACTATAAATGGCACCATCCCTGGTCCCATTTTGGAGTTTACCGAAGGCGAATATGCAGTAATTTATGTAAAAAACGAAATGAAGGAAGAAACCTCTGTCCATTGGCACGGCATCATCATCCCGAATTTTTATGATGGTGTTCCCTATTTGACCACGCCGCCCATTCGCCCGGGCGAAACTTTTAAATATGAATTTCCCGTGGCACAGTTAGGAACATATTGGTACCATTCGCATACAATGTTGCAGGAACAGAGCGGTGTTTTCGGCTCTATTGTTATCCAACCAAAGGAAAAAACCTTGGATTATGACAGAGACTTAGTATTGATGCTTTCCGATTGGACAAATGAAAAACCGATAAATGTGCTACGAAATCTAAAACGTGGCAATGAATGGTACGGAATGAAAAAAGGTACGTCCACACCCTTGAACCAAGTGATTGCGCGTGGTGCCTTTGGCGCACAGCTTGATTTTTGGCGACAACGGATGGAAGGTGCCGATATAGCCGATATCTATTATCCCGCTTTTTTGGTAAACGGGCAGCAAAATCCGGAATATGTGGATTTTAAGGCTGGCGAAAAAGTACGGTTGCGAATTATCAATGGTTCGGCATCTACCCAATTTTGGATGACTTTTGGTGGCGAAATACCCACGCTGGTATCTGCCGACGGTCTCAATGTGGAGCCAATACAAAAAAACAAGACCTTTATTGCAACTGCCGAAACCTATGATTTTATAGTAACCATTCCAGAAAACGGAAAGATTGAATTCCGTGCAATGGCACAGGACGGTTCAGGCACGGCAACAGCATTCATTGGAAATGGCAAGCTGCTTCCTGCAGAAGTAGTTCCGCGGCCAGACAAGATAAAAATGATGCAGCAAAAGGCAAATATGGATATGAAAATGGGCGCGCACGCTTTAAAATTCCAACCAAAAAAAGACGAACGCTATGAGATGAAAGAAGAATATGGGATGCAAATGGATGGAATGCAAATGGACCATTCCAATATGGGTATGAAGAATGAAAAAATGGATATGAAAATGTCCAAGGACTCAATGATGAACGATACGATGGACCACAGTAAAATGGACCACTCAAAAATGAAGATGGATGATGGGGAAATGAATATGGATATGTCCAATGATTCTATGATGGATAAAAAAATGGACCATTCCAAAATGAAAATGGACACGATGCAGATGGAAGGAATGGGTATGTTTTCAGAATATAATTACGATTACCTAAAGTCGCCCGAAAAAACAACCTATCCTAAAGATATTCCGGTAAAGGAAATCCTCTTGAACCTTACCGGAAATATGAACCGCTATATCTGGAGTATGAACGGCGTGCCCCTTTCGGAAACCGACCAGATTAAAATAAACGATAAGGAAGTTACCCGAATTACACTTAACAACCTTACGATGATGCACCACCCTATGCACCTTCACGGCCATTTTTTTAGGGTCATCAACAAGAATGGAGAATATTCGCCATTAAAACATACGGTCAACGTGCCCCCAATGGGTGAAGTGACCATTGAGTTCTACGGAAACGAATACGGCGATTGGTTCTTCCATTGCCACATATTGTATCATATGATGAGCGGAATGGCAAGGGTTATGAGCTATGACACGCCGAGGGATGACCGTTTGAACGGATATCCCATAAGCGGTTTGATTACCGAGGCAGATAAATATTACACCTGGGCAACGATGGATGCGGCATCGCATATGACGGAATTTAATTTTGTAACCTCAAACATTCGCAACCAGTTCAATGTAATGGCCGAGTATGGTTGGAATCAAAATTTGGAAGCAGAAATAACCTACGAACGTTATTTGCACGATTATTTAAGGGTGTTCGGTGGTGTAAATATCGAGAATGAAATGGAGGACAGTTTGGATGAACTATCTACCACAGCCATTGCTGGAGTCAGGTTTTTGACGCCCTATCTATTCAATCTCGATGTGCGTATTGACAATAAGTTGCGTCCACAGATAAGTTTGAGCCGTGAAATCCTCATTTTTCCAAGAACGGCCATTTTTGGCAGTTATGAATACCAAGCAGATTTTGGGTGGGTAAATGACCTTCCAGCTGACGACAATTTTGCAAAGGAAGTTGTTTGGAATGCAGGTATCGAATATTTCCTATCACGAAACTTTTCATTGATGGCGAGCTACGACAGCCGTTTTGGTCCAGGTGGTGGTTTATCCGTGAGATTTTAATAATTCAATAAATAGTAAACAAAAACAAGTATTAATTTAAATCAGAAACAAAATGAAAAAAGTAAAAGTAACAACAGCAATTTTGGCAATGGCTTTCGTAAGCCTAACAGCAATGTCCTGCAAAGACGGTAAAAAAGAAAATTCCGAAGATGCGATGCATTCTGAAATGAATCAAGATGAAATGAATCACGACGAAGGTATGAACCACGATGAAATGACCACATCAAATGATTCTATGGATAGCAATGACCAAACAATCGATGCAAAGCAGGTTTTGGCGGATTATATGACTTTAAAGGATGCCCTGGTGGCTACCAATAAGGACGATGCCGCAAAAGCTGGCAAAAAATTGGAAAGCACCTTAAATGGCTTTGATGTGAGCAGTTACACAGCCGAACAGCAAACAGAATTGAAGGACATCATCGCAGATGCCAAGGAACACGCAGAACATATCGGCAAAAGTGAAATGGACCACCAACGCGAGCATTTCAAAACCTTGAGCAAGGATATGATAGATATGGTCGGCATTACGGGAACTGAAAATACCTTGTACCAACAATTTTGTCCAATGTATGATGGTGGAAGTGCTTGGTTAAGTATGGAAAAAGAGATAAAAAACCCATACTACGGCAGCAAAATGATGGCCTGCGGTAAAGTGCAGAAGGAAATTAATTAATCATAACCTTCAAGGCATTTTCCGCCCTTCCGGGGTTAGCTTGT
>JBLWTS010000121.1:0-7236 GCA_048270045.1 Aequorivita sp. | reverse complement strand
GTCGGACTTTTATCAGCGGAACGCAAGCAGCAGCGGAAAAGAAAGCCTATTTGCGAAATCTGTGTTTTAATCATCAAACACAAGTGATTATCTTAGATGGCCTGTGAAAAGATAAAAAGCAGAACGGAAGGAGAACGGAGGGGAATGCATATAAACATCGGGCAACAATGGCTATAAGCAATGCGGGATAAGTGCAAAACCCGAAAGCAGTTGTATATTTACGAGGTCGCCAAAACTTTTTTGGCGATTAGAATAATAAGAAATTTAAGAACAAAAGTTTTGGCTTATTGCGAATTCGAAAATGACTGCATTTTTGCCCCGCACTGCTCATAGCCGAGACGTTCTACACCATTTGAAAAAAATAGTCGTCATAGCATTAAACATTCTGATTTTAATCGGATGTCATTCCAAAAGTAAAAGGGAATTGATAATCGATAAAAAACCTATTGTGAAGGAATACCGAACTGAAACAAAATTTTTTGGAGACAGTCTTAAAGTTATTTCTGAATATCGAGGGGATACAATAATTCAAGAAAGAATCGATTTAAAAACTTCTGATAACAACTTTGACAGTTCATATACTACAATTTCAGTATGGTCGACAAGAGCAACTTCTCGTTTAGATTGCTCGGATAAAATAACCCTAACTATTGATGGAATAGATTTTAAATTTTGTTATGAGGACATATTTCAAAAAATCGACAATACAATTAAAAAAGCTAAGGAAGAGGACGAACCTCAGAAAGTCGATAGATTAATTGAAACAAAAAATAAGTTCTTAAATTATAAACGAAATGATCAAGAAGATTTAAGTCGAATTAAGGAATTTTTCCTTTTTGAATTATTACGTGAAATTGATTTTAGCGCTTACGACAACCAAACAAAAGCAACGGTTCAAAAAGTCCGCATAGTAAAATATGATACCAATTTTGCAGGTGGAAGAACTTATTATTTAATTACAAAAACCAATGACACTATTGCAAGATTTGACCGAACTGAATATATACGTTAAAGATGATGGCAGAAAAACGGTGTAGAACACTGTATAAAAAAAATAGGGCAAATCAGTGCTAAACCCAATGTTTCAGGCGTATTTGCAAGGTCGCCAAATCTTTTGATTTGGCTTTTGGAGAAAAAATAAAAACAAAATGCAAAAGATTTGGCTTGTGGATAATCCGAAAGGTAATTGCTTGTTTTCAGCCCTACTTCTTTTATACTAAACGTTGTGTGCAATTTGGGAAAAATTTTGCGTTTATACCAAATTTTGGTATATTTGAATAAATAAGTAGTCAAATGAACAAAAACACATCAATATCACTCGGAAATTATTTTGACCAATTCGTGCAAAGTAGCATAAGCCAAGGAAGATTTAAAAATGTTAGCGAAGTTATTCGTGCAGGGTTAAGACTTTTAGAAGAAGAAGAAAGTAAGGTGATTGCATTGAAAAAAGCAATTCAAGAAGGGATTGACAGCGGCATAGCTCACGACTTTGACCCAAAAAAGCATCTTGAATCCCTAAAGGCAAAAAAGCACTCGAATGGCTAAATATAAGTTGACAAACAAAGCTGTTGAGGATTTATCAAAGATTTGGGATTACACCTTTGAAGTCTGGTCGGAAAATCAAGCGGATAAATATTATGACCAACTTATTTTTAACTGTCAAGAAATTGCTAATAATCCAGATTTAGGAAAAAACTACGAGGGAATATCAAATCAACTTTTGGGAATGAAATCAAATCGACATATAATATTCTACAGAACTTTAAGCGAACATTATGTTGAAATAACGAGAATATTGCACGAAAGAATGGACTTAAAGAAAAAAATAGCGGAATAAAAAACTGCACACAACCCAGTATATAAGCTATGGCTTGGTCTGTGCCTACTTGGAAAATCCTGCAGATTTCCCAAAGCCAGTTTTTATCAGGAAAGGTTCGTACCAACACACGCCACAACTCATATACAAACACGTTGGGCACAATATAACAGAATGGAAGAAAACATATTAAAACTCAAGGAAAAATTAGAAAGTGCTAAAATTTCATTCGAAGAAATTGTACCTGAAAATCCAGATTTCCCAAAAAGAATGATTTTCGAGATTTCTGCGGCTAGAGAAAAGAACGAATGTTATTTAATTTATAGAGAAGAACCAATAAATCAAGCACTAGACTGTGAATTTGAGAAATTTCGTTTTATCCAAGGTTACGAAGCCATTTGGTCAAAAGAAAATCAAGTAATTGAAGCAGAAGTCAGTAGCGTAGATAATCCTTCGAGATTCTTTTTAGACAGATTAGAAAGCCTTATTAATAAACCGGAAAAAGAAGACGAAGATGAAGAATCCGAAGAACTTTTATCAATTAATTTACCTTCAATAGATGATTACATAATTACCATTGGATATTGCTCAAAGGAATTTAGTTTTCTTTCAAGTGCTAGAGAAAGAGGTCCTCGAAGAGGAATTTCAAGAAGAATAACAATAAAAATTCAAAACTCTAAATTATCTACGCACGACCGAGCCATTGAAATTTTAGAAAAAATAGCTAATTCAATATTTTTCCAAATAGATTTAGCTTTTGAAATACCTGTAAGTCTTCAAACACAAAGAGAAAGTTGGATAGAGAGAACCAACAAACGAAGACGAAAACAACTTTTTGTAGATGAATCTGCCACAATTTCAGAACCAAAATATGAATATGATTCAGAACCAATATCGCTTTATTGGTATGCTAAAGAATCTGGACAAATGCCAATATTTCAATACCTAGCATTTTATCAAACAACTGAATTTTATTTTCCAATCTATTCTAGTTTTGAAGCTAAACAGAAAATTCAAAGCTTGATTAAAGACCCTAGATTTAATCCAAATAGAGACGCAGATATTACAAAAATCATTTCTACCATAAACTCTAATAGTGGAGGTAAATCTTTTGGTAAAGAAAGAGACCAACTAAAAGCAACAATATCAGCCTGCACAAATAATATTGAATTAAAAGAATTTTTCAACTCTGACCAAAAACGATTTGATTTTTTTGCAGAAAACAAAGGTAAATCTTTAGCAAAACAGAAAGTATCCGTTAAAAATGATACTGCGGATTTAGTTGCAGAAGTTAGTGAAAGAATTTACGAAATAAGATGTAGAATAGTTCATTCAAAAGCATCCGAAGGAGATTTTGAAGTTTTACTTCCCTACTCGAATGAAGTTAAAAAAATGAACTATGATATAGAGCTAATTGAATTTATTTCTAGAAAGGTGTTGATTACAAGTAGTAGGCCAATTAAACTATAAATACTGTGCCCAACACCGTATATAGCTCATAGCTAGATGTTTACATAATCAAAGTTACGACATATTTGCAAGTCCGCCAAATTTTTTAATTTGGCTTATTGAGAAAAAAGATAATAAGAAAAATTAAAAAATTCGGCTCGTGCTTAACCGAATAGTTATTGCTAATTTGCACGCTACGAGCCATATACAAGACCGTTGCCATTCATTTAAAAACAAAATTTCATCTAAATCAAGACAATTGCGGAAAACCGTAATAATCCATCAAACAATTAACCGACTTTTACATTTCCAAAGCCAACCAACTATGAAAAAGAACTTACTCCTAAAATTTAATTACCCTTTTAAAGCCATTTTTCCAATGGTTATCCTATTTTTAATAATTCTCTTAAATTCTTGTTCTAAAAAGGAGGTGAATTGCTCTGGTAACGAAGAACAGAAAATATACTTTGAACTATTAAGTCAAGATTTTGAAAAAATTTATGACAGAGATAAGGAAAACGAAAATCCTGATTTTATTTATAATTTACCCTTTAAAGACGTAAAGCAAAGTTTTTTTAAAAATGCTGTTAAGCTAAAGGGAATGCGTCCAACCAAAATTGAAAAAGAATTAAAAAGATGCGAGTGCGAAACAACCTTAACATTTAATTATCCTGACAATTATGTTGAGTATGCTTCATCAACCATTTCCAAATTTTATGAAATTAATCCTGAAAAAATGGCAGAAGAAACATCTTGGGATAATGTTGAATATAATTTACAACTTACCGAGGATGGGCAAATCTACTGTGAAACAAATAATACGAAAATTTTAAATGGAATTTTCACTGATTATGCATTCATTAGCAATTTAGCAAATAATTTAAAGAACAATTCCAAGTCAAAAGAAGATTCAAAATTGCAAAATAGTCCTCAATTTGAACGAGGCAAAACTTATAACTTTGTTACAGCCAGTGAAGATTGCAGTTATGAAATTAATTTTGTTTTAGCGCCAAAAGGCAATGGAGTAACAGGCGCTCATATTCAAGAATGCTACAATGATCAAGGTGAAGGTGCAAGAAACTTTAAAGGAACCTATGAAGACGGAATTATTTATGCAAACATTGACAACAAGGAGTTTTTTCAACTTGAGTTCAATGATAATAGTATGTATTATTACTTAATAAAAATTGTCTACGACGATGGAAAGGAATTGAAATTTAGTAATAGTAGAGAAGACCCCTTAATATACGAACGCAAATAAATGGAAACAGAAAATTACACTGGAAAAATAGATAATACCGATCCTCGAATTCTAAACGAATTAAGAAAATATAAAAAAACAGCTAAAGTTCGCTGTGTTCAATGTAAATATAATGGGCTAATGGGCTTTAAAAAAAGGAAAATCCCTTGGTATCTTTCTTGGTGGGTTCTGATACCAATTTGTTTTACAGGAATCGGAATAATCCCAGCAATTCTATTGGGAATTTGGAGAACACTTGCTACTAAAGAAAGATATGTTTGTCCAAACTGCTTGTCAATGATGGAAACTGGATAGAAAAAACGAAATGGCAACAATGTATAAAAAAAATAGGGCAATTCAGTGCTAAACCCAATGTTTCAGGCATATTTACAAAGTCGCCAAATCTTTTGATTTGGCATTTAGAAAAATAATATAAAACAAAATGCAAAAGATTTGGCTTGTGGATAATCCAAAAGGTAATTGCTTATTTACAGCCCTACTTCTTTTATACTAAACGTTGCCAACCATTTTGAGAAAAATTCGGCTAACATTAAAAATCCGAAAAAAAAAGCACTCGGAATCCGAAAATTTTTTTGGTTTTTAAGTGGAATATTGACAAATTGAATTGAGGGAAACCGAAAACCAATCTGAACGGAAAAGCGGAACTGATTAAAAAACGGAATTTCTGCGAACTGACCTTGGCAGTCTCAAAAATGAAAAGTCCTCGCCTACCCGAAAATCCAGCTTGAATTAAATACTTGGATGGAAAAACCCAACGGAATGAAAAACTGAAAGAAAAATCATTGCGCCGAAATTTACTCGGACGGAAAAAATCGGCGGAAGGCAATCGAAATTTTTTTTTGGTTTTTTAGGTCAAAGTCTGAAAATCTGTGTTTCTCTACGAAATTCAATCTGAAATCAAAAAAACTGAAACGGAATGCGGAAAACCGTAAAAAAGATTGAATATAATTGACTAAATTGGACTTTTAAAATAAAAAACCTTCGGAATCAAATCTGACCTGAAAAACGGAGCGTGAAAAGGAAAAACGGTTGGCAACACCGTATATAAGCTATGGCTTGGTCAGTCCTCATTTTGAAAATCCTGCGGATTATCCAAAGCCGGTTTTTATCAGGAAAGGTCTGTGCCGACACACGCCACAGCTCATATACCTAAACGTTGGCGGTAATGCAAGAATTATAGACCTACAACAAACATTAGTCCAACTTGACAATTTTTAGTAAATTAAACGAGTGAAAAAGAAAGAAAATATAGAACTCGATTTCTTAATAGATAAGCTGACAAATTCCATTGAAAATGTAGTAACTGGTGATAGTTTTCAAACCGTTGTTTCTTTGGTTTCTAAAAACGACCTAAAAGCTGTAACGAAAAAAAACAATTGGCTTTTCGACTGGAAATTTGAGCACAGGCAACCTGAGAGAGAGGTTTACAAATTGACGATTTCGGGCAATCCAACTATAATTCAAGGACTAATGTGCTTGGAAATAAAAACAGACCACGTTTATATGCACTTGGTCGAAAATGCGCCGTTCAATAGAGGGAGTGAAAAAATGTATGCAGGTGTTCCAGGAAATCTCGTTGCCTTTGCTTGCAGACTTTCATTCCAACGTGGAAACGCAGGAAACGTATCTTTTCTATCAAAGTCACAACTGATAGAACACTACGAAAAAACGCTTGGAGCAAGACATTTTGGTGGACGTGTGATGATAATCGAAACCAAATCTGCAATAAAACTGATAGACAGATATTTTAAAAATTTGGATTTATGAAAAATAATATAAAAGAACCCGACTTAATAGGAGGACAAGGTCCATTGACAAAAGAAGAAGAAATGGAACTGCGAAAATACTTTGCCGAAAAGAAAATGAAACTATCAGAACGAAAATCAAAAAAGGCAAACTCTGCAAAAAAGAAAAAGTCCTCTCCAGCTGAATGAAAGCACAACCGCCAACAATGCATAAACGCAATAGCGGGCAAGTGCTTGACCTGAAAATAGTTTTATAAATTTAAAGGCCAGTATAAATCGAAAGGTCAGTGCGCCAATCCCGCTACTGCGTTTATACGGGACGTTGTGTACAATACGATGAAAGGAACTTTGAACATACTTCTTATATTAATTGCAACTTTGAGCTATTCACAAAATAACTCGGAATCTGACGTGTTTAAGAAAATTATTGACTACGAAATTGCAAAAGGTGGACGAGAAATGTATGTCCAATGTGAAAAACCAAAAACCTCTTTCGACGCAAAAGATTTTAAGGAAGAAACTGGCCTTAATGTTCCCGAAAACGTGTTAAAGGAAATTGAACTAAATGAATCAAAAAGTAGAATTGGGATTTGGAATTCGGAATTGATAAACGAATTAAATTACAACGAGGATTTTATAAAAAGTAAAGAATGTTTGACTAAAGAAGACGCTGAACAACTATTCAAAAAGACAAAGAAAAGACAAAATATCATTTCAATAGGCGAACCTGTTTTTGATAATAATTACGAAAATTGTGTTGTTTCTGTATCCTATTTGAAGTTTACTGGAAGTGCCTATGGAAAGAAGTATTTTCTAAAAAAAGTTTACGGAATCTGGACAGTCATAGTCGAATATGAAATCTGGATGACGTGAAAAAGTACTGTACACAACAAAGAACTGAGGTAAAAACCAAACATTTTCTCCATTAAATTTTGACAAAACTTTCCTGGCATTGTTGAAATGGA
>JBLWTS010000120.1:0-7276 GCA_048270045.1 Aequorivita sp. | reverse complement strand
TGGATTTAGGCGAGAAATTAGCAATTCAGAACGGAGACGTTAAAGAAGAAAATGGCCAGTTGAAAGTCTGGGGCACGGCAAAAAACCAATATGAAAAAAACTTGCTTTGGGACGAAATTAAACGTGTAGGCGGCGAAAACCCAACCGACATTATGGCGGATATTAAAGTTGCAGACACTTCTGTGTTTGCACACCATACCGTGAAAAGCGGAGAGAGCTTGAGCAAGATTTCAAAACAGTATTATGGCGATCCTAACAAATACAACAAGATTTTTGAAGCGAATCGTGGTAAATTAAAGTCGGCAGACTTGATTCATCCTGGAGATGAGTTGGTAATTCCGAATATTTAGAGCCTTATAATTTATGATGAAAAAGCTGAGCAAGTTCTTTTTGGGATTTTGCTTGGCTTTTTTGTCGTAATTGAATAATGGAATGACATGGGTAAGGCTTCAACACCATCAGATTCCTACTTCATTTTCAAAAAAATAATTTACCTAAAAGCTCAAGACTTTTTCCTGATAGTTTTCCAAACCCACTTTCCAAACATCACTACGAAAACAGCGAGAAAACCTACAACCAACCCAACAACAAACTCGAGAAAGAGCGAGGGCAGTGCAGGTAGAAAACCGTGAAAAAAGTCGAGATTGTGCACAAAAATACCGCCAGCGACAAATATTAAGGCAATAGTGCCAATAACACTCAACGACCTGATGACGTACGGAAGTGCCTTGACGAGAATATTACCCAAGAATTTAGCAAAACTTTTTTCTTTTTTGCTGCTTGCAATAAGTTTATAACCCGCCTCATCCATGCGGACTATAAGTGCTACAATTCCATATACACCAACCGTTGCTACAAGGGCAATAAGACTTACAACGATGATTTGCGACATCAATGGCTTTCCCGTAACGCTGCCTAGAGCGATAATAATAATCTCTACGGAAAGGATGAAGTCTGTAACAATTGCTTCCCGCACCCGCACCTTTTCAATCGCCAATATTTCTGTTTCGGTGAGTCCTTCCTCCAATTTAGATTCCATTGGATTTTTATGCGGAAAAAAGAAATGATAAATTTTTTCTGCCCCTTCATATCCTAAATAGATTCCACCCAGTACCAAAATTACGATAATGGCTACAGGCAAAAAAGCCGTTAACAGAAAAGCAATGGGAAGTATAATAATTTTATTCAATAAAGAACCTTTGGAAATTGCCCATAAAACAGGAAGTTCGCGAGAAGAGGCAAAACCAGAAGCCTTTTCGGCATTTACGGCTAAATCATCCCCTAAAATACCAGCCGTTTTTCTGGCTGCTACTTTGCTCATCATGGCCACATCATCCATTAAGGCGGCTATATCATCTAATACTGCAAAAATCCCTGAAGCCATACCTCGTTATTTCTTTTAATTTCACCAAAAATAGACAAGTCGTATTAAATAGGTTTTAATTTATACATCAATTTAACACATTCAAATATAACCGACTTTAATACTACTCTTAACATTTGAACCGTATTTTTGCCGAAAATGACCCTTGATGAAATTTACGTTCTGTCCATTATTTTTATTGCTGTTTTTATTCTCATTTAGCGGTTATTCGCAAGAAAACGAGAATCCCCCTTCCTTGGCCGCCAAATGGCAGCTTGACTCCACATCCCTCTCAAAAGAAGTCGAGTTTAAACTTTTGCCCTACAAGCCTATTTATATCCTATTTGCCAATTATACTTCGGATGTTAACAACTCGCCTAAGAGTCAAAATTCCTCGGAATTTACGGAGATTTCCATTCCCTATAATCCAGTTGAAATGAAATTTCAATTGAGTTTCAAAACAAAAGTGTTACACAATATTTTGGGGGATAAAATCGGAGGTGATGTATGGGCTGCCTATACGCAGAGTTCGCGATGGCAATTATACAACAATACGCTTTCGCGACCTTTTCGAGAAACCAATTATCAACCCGAAGCCTTTTTGCTTTTTGGTACACGATACAGTATCGGGAATTTTAAAGGGGTTTTTGCTGGTATAGGCGTTAATCACCAAAGCAATGGTCGTTCAGATCCACTTAGTCGAAGTTGGAACAGAGTCATTTTTCAGTTTGGATGGGAAGTGGATAAACTCCAAATTGTTCTAAAACCTTGGATGCGGATTCAAGAAGAAGGAAGTAAGGACGATAATCCAGATATTGAAGATTATATGGGTCGAGCAGAACTTCGGCTTAATTATTCCCTAGGAAAGCACGTGCTAGAAGTAGCCTCAAGGCATTCCTTAAGGGGTGGCGACAGAAGCCACGCAAGTTTAAGGGTTGATTACTCTTACCCCTTCATAAAAAATTTAAAATTTCACGCCCAGCTCTTTACAGGATATGGAGAGAGTTTGATCGACTACAATCACAATCAGACCGTTTTTGGTTTGGGATTATCATTGTATTAATGGGTTAATGGGTTATTGAGTTATTTGGAATTTGTAATCGCTATTGATTTATCGGTAAAATAAATACAGTTTAACCAAAAACGTTTTAAACTTTAATTGGAAAATTAAAACAGCCTACTTCCTTCATTTCATCTTAAAGTGAAAAGAAAAGTAGGAAGCAAAACTGTTTTATGGAAATCTTGGTTTAAGAGAAAAACTAATATCTGGTAATGGCTCCAAAACCATTAAACTTTGTGAGCTCGCCTTTTGGAAGGAAAACCACATCGCCTCCAAAATCCATATTGGCTTCAATCATTTCATCATAAACATCATCAATCACTCCTTTATCGTTTCGCTGGTCATCAGAAACGTAAACGATTTCACCATTGGTCATAATCGCAGGTTGGAAAAGCCCCTGTTCAATAAATAAGGTTTGAACTCTTCCTTCTGAAATGGCTCGCCAAATCTCATTGGTATCACTTAAGAATTTATTTTCGCCAACCGCCTTTTTCAATTCCTGCTTGCGACTGTTGTTCTTTTCAGTCACATAATCCTTAACCACTATCCAAGCGTCTTCAACTATAGAATGAACGGAGTCATTGATTTTATTCTTGTCTAAGAATACATTAAAAATAGTGTGTTTTAAATCGGCAATTTTTAAGTACTCATTGTGGTTTTCTTCCAAGCCACAAATAAAAACAGGTAGCGGATTTGACCTTCTTAATGCATTTACATCCTTATCGGCTTGGTTGAAGAATTCAGCTATCAAGTTCGTTTGGCGAGATGCAATTGCATTTTCCGCTCGATTTTTTGAAAAGTACTGGGTATTTTCAATCGGGAACGGCTTTCCGAATTCCTTGATTGCCTTGCCATTCATCGCTTCAATTAATCGGATTTTATCCTGACTTAATACCATTATATAGTAATGGGTTTCTAAGTGTATGGTTCTCATTAAATCCCTAGTTGCGAAGGTCTCGTCAATTACAACTCGATCCTCCACTTTGATAGGCAATCTGATAAATTCTGCAATATCTTCATTGACAAAGAGCATCAAACTCTCTATGTTTTGGCTGTGGTCTATACTTCCCGCTAGCAAATTCACCTTCCCCAGCAGTTTGGTGGCATCCGTTTTATCCAAATCTGCCATCAACCTTGTCTCAACCTCTTTAATCAGATTTTTGAGACGTAGGCCGTCATTTAAATAATCAGGCTTTGTCTGGTGCGTTGTCATTATGATGGTGATACAATTTTCCGAACGGATGTCTTTTAGACCTTTTAAGGTTGCTTTCATATACATTATTTTAAGATTTACATTTTCAAAACAGCAACTTGAATACATGCTTTCACACTCTAGTGATTTTGTATGTGTTCAACAATTGCTAACTTCTTAAAGATAGCCATTAAAACCCATAAAAGCTAATAAACATAGTACTTTAGGGAATATTTGGGACAAAATGATTGATAAGAATTTGCTTTTTTTGATAGTAGAAGCAAAAATAAAATACCTTGAACGCGCTCTTCAAAACTTTGAAGCGTTCCAAAAAACCATCTTTTTAAGAAAAATTATTTTGGAAAAATTCAATGAGGCTGGATGTAGTTTTCTTCTCTATCAGCCGACAAAAAATATGACTATAGAATTAGAAAAGAAGCAATGGAATTCCCCTAGACTACAGAAAGTGCTAATTAGCTATTACTCCCTTTCCTTTAACGTTGGAAATTTTGCAGGAGTAAGTAATAGTATAGTCAACGTAACGAGACCCGCGATTACCATCCCGACATATACATTATGTGTGGCGGCAAAGAAGCCCTCTCTCAAATACAGACTCACATCAGATACTGAATTGTGGGATTGAAGCACCTCAACAACTTGGTTTACATTAGGCAATTCTGATTGCAGATTTGCTGGGGCATCAGCAATTTTATCGGTAAGAACGGAATTAAAAATAGCGGCAAAAACTGCCGCTCCAATACTTTGTCCAAAATATCTGGAGAACATACTAGCACCAGTAACCACTCCTCTTTGCCCCCATTCAACTGTTGATTGAATACCCACTAGCAAAGGGGTTGTAATCAACCCAAAACCTCCGCCGAGAGTCATTTGTATGACAACCAAAGACCAAACAGGCCCCGGAAATGGTAAAAACAAGAAGCTAGAAGCTCCAATTATTACTATAATAATTCCACAAAGAGCAGTGTTTCTAAACCCAATACGCAAATATAATTTTCCGGATAAAGCTGAAGAAAGCGGCCAAGTAATACTCATACTCGCCAAAATAAAACCAGCGGCCATCGCCCCTACGCCAGTAACCGATTGTGCAAAAACGGGTAAAAACATAGTTGGCCCCATCGTTGCAATTCCCATACCGATAGTGGCCAGGTTTGATCCTAAAATCACTCTTTTTCTCCAAACCCAGCGCGGCAGAATAGGCTCCTCGGCTCGGCGCTCAATCAGTACAGTAACATACGCCATTACTGCAGCTATAAAAATTATTATTAAGGTGCTTTGTGAAAACCAGGGCCAGGATTGCCCTCCTTGTAATAGTCCAAACATGATAACACTCCCTGTAATAAGCATGGCTGCAGCACCTGCCCAATCAATTTTGTGACGATTTGTCGATTTATTTTCGTGAAGAAAGTAGGCTATCAAGGCTATAGCTCCTGCGCCCAGAGGAATATTGATCAAAAATATCCATCTCCATGAAGCATAATCAGCCAATGCCCCTCCAATTGCTGGCCCTAAAATGGCTGAAATACCCCAAACACTAGACAACCAGCCTTGAATTTTGGCGCGTTGTTTTATCGTATAAATATCTCCAGCAATGGTGTTTACTGTAGCCATTATCGCTCCTGCCCCAATGGCTTGGACACCCCGAAAGGCTATAAGGGAATACATATTCCAAGCGGCAGCACAAGTGGCCGAGCCTATTACGAAAATTACAATTCCTATTATTAATATTGGTTTCCTACCGTAGATATCGGCCAGTTTTCCATAAACTGGTATCGTAATGGTTTGAAGGAGGAGATAAATTGAGAAAAGCCAACTGAACATGGAAAAACCGCCGAGGTCCCCGACAATTTGCGGAATGGCGGTAGCAACAATGGTGCTGTCCATAGCCGCCAAACTCATAGTGAGCATTAGTGCAATCAAGATATAATCCCGACGCATTTTTTTCACTGGTTCTACCTGCATTTTTCTTTTTCTGAATTTTCGTGTAAAGGTAGCGGTTTACCTAAAATACTATCCTCATGATTATAGTATAATATCTCAATATTTGGTCAATTTAATAGCGGGTACCCTAGGTCCTGTTCTACTTGGTTTCGGCATTCTACAGTAGCATTTCCATTATTTGCAATATACTTCATCAAAAATACCCCTTAAAGGGTATTCTTTAGCAATGACACTGACCATATTTTTGAAAATCTAAAGTTCAATCAAATAAAATTTAATTATCATGAAAAACTTTTATCTACTTATTTTATTTATCGTTTCAATTAATCTTTCTGCTCAAACAGTAGAAAAGAATTTTGTTCCATACTACATGGAAAACAATGAAGTCATGGATTTTGAACGAATTCCCTCAAAAATTGAAGCCAAAGCCATAGGAATGGGTTATGGTGGAGTTAATCAATATCTAACGGTTTTCAATAGTAAAAACTCTCCTGTAAGGTTTAAATCTGGACAGATGCCTAAATTCATCATTCAGCTTGATGAAGGAACCGATCCGCTTGATTTGATAATAATTTCAAAGGCCGATGTGGTTAAAAAGAAAAAAACCTATAGAAGATTTATTCAAAAAGGATACAATATGGGAGGCTCCAAGGACATTAGCCAATATTTAATAAAACCCCAATTGGTTAAGATTAAAGATGATCTTTACGAAATGAAGTTTGATCAGCCTTTAGAGCCAGGAGAGTATTCCTTTATGCCTATCTATAAAGGAACAGAGGCCACCAACATTCTCTCCACAAGTAACGAAGTGAGAATTTATTGTTTCGGTATTGATTAATATTTTTGCTTGTAGCGAATAAATTTAGAAGAGTTGCCATCTCTATGAAGGCAACTCTTTATTACAAATTTCCGTAAAATAGAGTCCTATTCAAAACTGGTTGGCATTGATTTCTATCTTAATCTCACCTATAGCCTAATACTTCTCCATCTACAAGCAATTCCATTATACGGAAAACCAAGTGAGTTAAAGTCTGAAATAATTAATCAATTCATTTAGTCTTGTCAACACTCTCTAGGAAGTCCAACATTTTCTTATTAACGGTATCTGCTTGGTCTATGGACAGAAAATGCCCAGCATTCGAAATAACTTCTCCTCGTCCGTGAGGAATGTGTTTTTCCACTACACGAATGGTTTTTTTGGTATTAATCATGTCGTCATCACCAATCAAAACTAGAACAGGCATCCTTAAAGTTTCAATATCCTTATTGGAAAAAGGGGTCATCTGCATCATAAATTTGCTGAGCGAATCATTCTTTTTGGCAAGATGGGTCTGTGTAACGTAGTCCTTGTCAATTTGATTGGGTCTACTTGACATGGTTTCTAAAGTACTTTCCACTTGCTTTTCGTCGGAAGAAAAAATGTTGACAATAGTTTTTAGCAATCCCGTACTCGGGCCAACCCATCCGAAAGTTTGTGCAGGACTAAGCAACACAAGACTTTTAATATCATTCTCCTTTTTCAATGCTATATCAACAGCGAACCATCCTCCTCTTGAAGCACCAATGATATGAAAAGATTTCAGCTTTAAAGCCCAAATTACCTCCTGATACCAAGACGTCAATTCATCAATATTCTTAAAATCAGTTGTTAAATTTGATTTTCCTGGCTCGATAATCAAATCAATCGCAAAAATCCGATACT
>JBLWTS010000119.1:0-7430 GCA_048270045.1 Aequorivita sp. | reverse complement strand
TCCGGGCTGTACTATTTCAGGGTGGGGAGAAGCATTCGGTATGGAAAACAACTGTACCCGAGTACTATTTAAACCATAAATGGTTAAGGAAAGGCTGGTTATTTCTAACCAGCCTTTCTATTTTAATGGGGATTTGTCATCCAATCTGGAGCAGGTCTATCTTTAAGATGGTGATTGAACCACTCTTGCAAGCGGTTCGTTAAATCGATTTGATTTTCTGAACCTTTTATATCGTGTCCTTCTTCAGGGTATAACAACATTACATGGTCCTTTTTTAATCTTCTCAGACCCACAAACATTTCTATATGCTGCTCCCAATTAACATTACTATCAAGCTTTCCTGCCCAAGATAAAAATGGGGTTTTTACATTTTGTAGTTGGTGGATTGGTGAATTGCGTTCGTATGCCTCTGGAATATTAAAATAGCTATCTCCCATACGCCATTGTCCCTTTTCAAAACGTGGATATTGTGGTCTATCCCATATCCACGCCATAGAAAGATAAAAACTGAGCATATTGCTCGCTCCTGCACCCGATATAATTGTTGCAAACATATCCGTTTGGGTTAGCATAAACATAGATTCATATCCTCCAAAGGAATGACCATACAGCCCTAATTTCTGTTTATCAATAAAGGGATATTCCCCTACTTTTCTCACCCCAGCAGTTACACATTTAGTAGCGGATATTCCAGGATCGCCAATCTTATAGACTATATCGGGATAAAAAACAAAATAGCCTTGGGTGGTATAGTTGGAGACGGAAAAGCCAATTGTATTGTGTTGGGTAGGGTTTTGATAATGGTGTAGCTGGTTGGACAGCAATTCATAGCAGAAGGTAATCATTGGGTATTTTTTTTGAGGATCAAAATCGGCAGGGTAAAACAGCGCTCCCTTGAGACTATCTCCTGTAGGAGTCGTATAATACACCAATTCTGAATGACCCCATTTGTATTTGAAATGATGACGGTTGGATTGTTCTATCGCTACTGAATTAGTATTTTTTATATCTCGATACATTAATTTTGGAGGTGCATTGAAGCGTTCCTCTGTATAGACCAATTGTTGTCTATTTTTAGATGCTCTTAGATTCTTGATATAACTATCTTTAAGAACAATTTCTTCTAGTCCCTTTTTAGTTGAGTAATTAAAGTAGCCTGTGCTTTCGTTATTTGTATCTCTGGCGGTTATGAAAACACCCTTCTTAAGATTAAACAATTTGGCATACTGCGCTTCAAATTTAGGATACTCAAAACGGCTCTCTGAAAGGCGATAGAGCCTATAGATTGTCGAGTTTTCCTTACCCGCCGTGATTTTTTCGACCTTCTTTCCATCTGGAGTAATTGCCCAAATATCGTATTCATCATAAAGGAGAATTTCTTTTTCATCGGTAGACCAACCTGGGTTGCCATAGGACGGTGGTGGAAGGTATCTACTTGTTTTTGAATTTAAGAACTTTGTTTTTAGGTTTTTCGTAAGATTAGTGTGTATATCGTATTTTGCATCATACACCGACCAATTTCCGTCTTTAAAATAAGCTAAATACCTACTCGAAGGTGACATCTGAAATTCAAATCCATGGGGTTTTTCTACTACTGATTTATGAACTCCTGTTTCAATATTATAGACATCAATATTTGAGAGTGGTTCACTTTCTTGATAGGAGAGTGAATGATCCTTATGGCTATAAGCATATGCATATTTTGCATCCGTTCCAAAGAGTGTAATAGTGTGTATTGAATCTCCGATAAATTTCCAGTCGTCCTTTTTGAATTGCCAAGCGACCATCATAGAAGGGTTGTGAAAACTTTGTTTCGAATATCCATACCCTGGATATAAAAGTTGATCCTTGGTATTCCAGATTTCAACCTCAGCTAGTGGCTCATCCATTGTAGCAGACGACTCCATTTTCTTTAATTTAACATTGAAAAAAAGCTTGGTACCATCTGTCGAAAAGTCTAACGCAGGCCTTCTATCAGTAGCTATATAAATCTTATTGGACAAAGGGTCAAAGCTCTGAACCTTCGCAGGTTTGGTTATATCCTTAAAGTAATGCACTTGCGTTTTGTTGGTGCCAGCCCCTTGAAAAAACGCCAATCCACAGCCAGAGTCTGTCCATTTAAGATGGCTATAGGACTGTTTCTTGTTACTATGAAGGGTAGTGATTTTTTTCGATATTAATGAGAGCACCACGACTTTTCTATCGCCTTTTCCTTCCTGAATAAAGGCTATGTAATCGCCCGAAGCGTTATATTTAAACGTTGTTACATTTGGGTATTTCAGAACTGTATTATTGTCTAGCCTTTCAATATAAAGCTGCGGTTTTGCCTCTTTTGGCAGCTGTTTTAAATAGGCCACAGTTTGTGAATTTGGGGAACACCTATACCAAGTTATAGAATCAACCAGTTTTTCTTCTCCCTTCCGTAAATTTACTATCCAGAATTTGTTGCCGCGCGTGCGAGAGAACATCCAATTCCCATCGGCTGAGAAGTCACTTATAAAAGCATTGGGAAGAATATGTTTTTTCTTTGTCAAGATATTTTGCACTATCAGTGTGTCTTCTCCTTTTTGATAATACAGACCATAGCTTGCCCACTTTCCATCGCTTGAAATTTTTTGTAGTTCTAGCGTATTCCAGAGGCTATAATCCGTAATTGCGAGCGTTTTCTTTTTGTCTGCCTGCCCCCAAAGGGGGCAAGTCAAACAAAAACACATGAAAAAAACTACACTGTAAAGGCTAATCCAACGTAATCTATGGGTTTTAAAAATATTTTTCATCTTTAATATCCGGGGTTTTGGGGTTGCAGGTTTGGGTTTACCAAAAGTTCTTTTTCGGGGATAGGTAACAGGCGATCCGTGGAATTCCAACCGGGTTTAATGGGGCCTAAAACTTCATCCAATTGGTTGGCACGCCTTAGATCGAAAAAACGGTGACCGTGTTCCGTAAACAGTTCCACACGGCGTTCCTGTAGTATGGCCGCAAGCAATTCATTTTCTGAATTAGCTGTAGTATTGCCTAGTCCTGCACGACTTCTAATCTTATTGATGTCGGCATGCGCTCCTGCAATATCCCCCATTCTCGCCCGTGCTTCTGCCCGAATTAGGTATTGTTCTGCCATTCGGAAAACGATGGAATATTCTTCTGAGCTGCTGGCGCCAAAGCCAAGTTTATATTTATATGGGAAATACCAAGTATTGGTTCCGTCTGAAACATTGCCCACCCAATATTCTTTTCTTAAATCTCCTGGTTCAAAAGCCATTGCCAATGTATTGGCCATTGCTAAGGTTGAAGGGGGCGCAGCAAACACCACAAATGTTTGTGCCTCGATGGTGTTTTTTCTTGTTTCATCGGGACTAAATTGCCAAAGTGTGGAGGCGCTCGTTTTTAGAAATACATTTTCGATGTTTGACTCCCATCCGTTGTTTTCTATCACCTCGGAAGCGTACATTGTTGCTTCTTGCCACTTTTCTGTGTACAGATATATTCTGGACAAAAGTGCGGTTGCAGTACTTGAGGTAGGGCGAACTCCTTCCCCACTGTTGTCTACTACTGGAAGCAAGGCTTTCGCCTGTAAAAGGTCTGCAATAATCAGCGCATATACCTCTTCAGCAGCTTGGCGAGGAGCCAATTTGTTTTCCAAATAGTTGGTAGTTGAAATATAAGGGATATCACCAAAAAGATTCAAAAGGTAAAAGTGAACTAACCCACGAATAAAAAGCGCTTCACCACTAAAAAGATCTTGCTCCTCGGGTGTAAAATAGATAGATCCAGCAACACCTTCCAGAATGGCATTGGCGGCATAAATTTGGTTGTAGCCACCATTCCATAATTCGGCAACAAAGGGATCATTCGCAGCTATGGTATTTTTATAAAACTGTTCCTCTGGCAGTCCAAATGGGCTGTAATAATCCATTTCATCTGTGTAGTTTCCGAGTAGATTTGAAAGTCCTTGATGGTCTCCTGTTAAAAGTCCTTTGGTTCGCAGTGCGGCATATATTCCCACCATCGCAGCCTCCACGGCATTGGGATCTTGAAAAAGTATCTCGCCAGTAAGTAGATGATTTGGGGTCTCTACCTCTAGTTTCTCACAGGAGAAAAAAATAATAAGAAGTGAGATAAGAAATATATTTCGGAAACCACGATTCAATATTTGATTACTATTTTTCATAAGTTCTCGTTTTTAAATTATTAAAAAGTTAATTCTACCCCTGCGTTTAAGACCTTAAGGGGAGGTAGATTATTAGTGGCTTGGGTCTCTGGGTCGAGCCCTTTGTAATTTGTGAATGTCAATAGATTTTGACCTTGAACAAATAGTTTACAACCCATTCCCTTTGTCCACTTTTGAGGGATGGCATAGGAAAGCGCAATATTTTTTAGGCGGATATAGGAAGCGTCGCCTACGCTGCCCGTACTGTTATAAAAATTATTATAAGCGGTATAAACTACATTGTTAAATCCAGCTGAATACAATTGTTGTTCCGATTGATCTCCAGGCTGTTCCCAGTGGTTCAATACTTCAATGGGCTGATTTTCCATTTGTCCGGGCATTGAAAAAATTGCCTGATAACTTCTCCCTTTTTGTTTTACGAACTGAAAGAGAAAATCCAAATTGAAATTCGCATATGACAACGAGTTATGTAACCCTCCAAAGTATTGGGGGCTTATATTCACAATTGATTTAAGGTCGTTTGGTGTAGAAATGATTCCATCGCCATCAACATCCTGAAAGGTGTAGCTTCCCGTTTCTGGGTCAACTCCTGTGGCATTGTAAAGCAAAATGATATCTAAGGGTTCACCTACAACATACATATTTGAATAAGTAGAAGCCTCCAGTTCTGGGAAAGAGACTAATTTGTTTTTCGGGTAGCTAATATTGATGGAGGTTTCCCAACGGAATTTCTCCTTATTAAAATTGATTGTAGAAAGTTCAATTTCCCATCCTGAATTTTGTACCGTAGCATCTAAGTTTGCGTTTAAGCTCGGAAAACCTGTAGTGCCTGGCAAGGGAATGCCCACCAATTGGTTGGAGGATCGGTTTCTGTAGTAGGCGGTGGAAAGTGCAACCCTATCCTTTAAAAAAGATAAATCTAAAGAAGCTTCTAGTTTTTTATTAATCTCCCAGCCATAATCTGGATTATATAGTTGTACTGGCTGTAATCCCTGTATGCCCTGATAGGTTAGGCCGCTCGGTGCATAGGTATCGAGAAATCGATAGTTGCCTATTTGGTCGTTCCCAGAGGAGCCATAGCTGCTTCGGAGTTTTCCAAGTCTTAAAAAGGCAAGGTTGTTTTTTAATAAGGATTCTTCCGAAAAAATCCAAGCTGCTCCTACCGCACCAAAATTGGCATATTGATTGGCAGGACCAAAACGGCTAGATCCATCACGTCTTGCCGTGAAATTGACGATGTATTTATGGTCCCAATTGAGATTAAGACGGCCAAATACCGCCTGATATTTATACACCTCATCACTATTACTCGATATGGACAGGTTGGCTGCGGCGGCGGGATTATAAATTAAACTGTTGCTGGGAAAGTCACTTGCAAATTGTAGCAGTCGGGAAGTTTTTTCCTTTTGTAAGGTACTTCCCAACAGAACTTCTATTTTTCCTTTTCCTAGTTCAATGTTATATCCCAACTGCGGCTCTACAATCCAGGAACTTCTGGAACCATTGTTTAGGGTAATAGACGAAAAGCTACTATCGAGTCCAAAAGCGGGGTCATACATAGTGTGTGGTGCAGTTCTGGTTTCTTCAAGTGTTGTGGCAACATATCCAAGATTTGCTTTTAGCCAGAGATTTTTGATAGGTCTATAGGTCAAAACAGTATTGGCGGTAAGTGTATTGGTTGCCGATAGATATTCTCCATTCCAGGCCGCCAATGGATTTCTGAACGTGCCGTTTTCCCAATTCAATTCCCCTTCTTCCGTATATAAGGCGGGTGCGTTTGGCGACATTGTTAAGGCTTCTCGAACAAGATTGGAGGGTGGTAGGTCGTTAGCGTCGAACACATAGTTGCCGCTAAATTGGATGTCTAATTTATCGTTAGGTGCTGTATGGTTTAGGTTTACTAATATACCACCCTTTTTATATTTAGAATCATCAGGAAGTACGGTAGACTCTTCCCTATAATTTCCATTAATTAAAAATTGCGTAAACTCGCTGCCACCGTTTATGGAAGCGTTTGCAGTGTGGTAGTATGCCGTTCCTCCAATGAGTTCCTCCTGCCAATCGGTATAGCGGTCGGGGCTCCAAGTGCCATTAACATCATAAGCATTAAATGGATTTTCTGTAATGCCGTCATTAGCAAAGCCCTCGCGACGCATTGCTAGATATTGCTCGGTATTGAGCAAATCCATACGTCTCGTTATGGTTCCCACTCCAGCACTACTCCCGACCTTAAATGTAGTCTTTCCGGTCTTGCCTTTTTTAGTAGTTATTAGCACTACCCCATTTGCGCCCCTAGAGCCGTAAATTGCTGTGGCGTCGGCATCTTTTAAAATTTCGATGCTTTCGATGCTGTTTGGGTCAATACCATTAAGGGCACTCTGCGCCCCTCCAAGCACAGGGGAAAGGTTGTAATCTCCCAAAGACTGCGATGGATAAGGCACTCCGTCTACAATATACAATGGTTCGCTACCATCGGCGCGGATGCTATTGCGCCCACGGATACGCACCGAAAACCCACCGCCGGGCACGCCAGTATTCTGAACAATATTCACGCCTGCCATTCTGCCCTGCATAGTGGCAAGGGGGTTGTTGACAGGCTGGTTTTCAATCTCGGTAGCGGTAAGGCGAGCAATACTCCCCGTTTTCTCTTTATCGGATACTTTGTAGTAGCCTGCGTTAATAACCACCTGATCGAGAGCGGTGGCATCGGGCTGCATTGTAATATTGAGTGTGGAGGTAGCTCCTACCCTTACCTCTTGGGGTTTGTAACCGATATAGGTAAACACAAGGGTGTCACTGGCTGTGGCGGTTATGGAATAGAGCCCATCAAGATCGCTAATGCTACCACGGGCGGTGTTTTTTACCAGTATGTTGACGCCACTTAGTGGGCCTTCGGTATCGGTAATTGTTCCACTAATATTTTTAAGTGGAAGGTTCTGGGATATAATTGGGGGGGATAAGGTAAATAGCGCAAAAGTTAGTGCAAGCGCGAGGCACTGCCTGTAATTATTTTTCATAATTTTGCATTGGTTAAAGTGTTATACAATGTTTTAACTTTCTGGCCTGCTCTTGTGTCGTCGAAAACTGGGAGCGGGTCTTTTTTTTTGAGATGGTAGACGGTAGATGGTAGTCGGTAGTTGACCGTTGTCTAGGTTTCCTTAATTTCTGTTCATAGGCGTTCGCTTAATGGTTATACACTTATTGCGAAGGCTTCTGGAGGAAGAAACAGTTGCTTTGAAAGGAAGTTGAGGGAAGGAATAGC
>JBLWTS010000118.1:0-7610 GCA_048270045.1 Aequorivita sp. | reverse complement strand
TGAAGGCTTAAAAATTTCGGAAGATGATGATATAAGTAAAGACATTTCTGCCAGCTATAACCAACTTATGGCTGCGATTGATTCAGCAAAAGACAAGGCAATTGTCGATAAAAAAGTAGAAATAGAATCACTGTTAATTGATGAAATTTTAAAACGTTATTTCTATCGAGAAGGCTTATATAACTTTCAAATCGAAAATAATCCTGAAATCTTGGAAGCTGTTTCTGTTCTGAATGACGAATCACGTTATAAGAAAATTTTGAAGTAGCAGACCGCAACTATTATTTCTTTATAATTCTAAATGAATTCGGCATTTTGTGCCCCAGATTCAAAATATAAGTCCCTACGGACAATTTTGAGATGTCAATAGTTGAATTCTGAAGGGTTAGTATTCCTTCCTTCACTTTTTTGGCTGTTGTATCTACAATGGTATATTTTAAGGGAAATGAGTCTTGACTATTCTTAATTTCAAGAAATGAAGTTGTGGGATTTGGAAAAATTTTAAACTGAACAGAATCTTCAAAGATTAAAACGTCGAGATATTCTTCCAAATATGGGGTAAGGTTTAAAGTGTGTAATTGTTGAATCGTTCCAGTAGTATCAAACCTTTCGTTGGATATAAAATAGTTTAAACCGTCTTTGGTTGTAATACCTTCTACTTGATGATAAGGTAGATTTATGCTTAGTTTACGTTTATTTCCACCGAAAAAGTCATCCGCAGTAAAATCATATAACAGAAAAACAAAAGGCTGCAAAAGGTTATTGTAGCCGGAAAGGGCAATAATTCCTTCTTCTTTTTTATAAACAGCCCCTGTTACTAATCCATTAATATTGTAAGTATCCTGCAATTCGGCTTGGTAAGTTCCTGGAGTTTTAGTCAGCTTATAGATTCTAGTTTCATTACTTACCCATTGCTTAGTAAAAAGAAAGATTGAATCATCGGTTATAATAAAAGCTTCGCAATCATAATCGGTATTATTGGGTCCTTGTGGCGTAAAATCAATTTGGTCTTCATAAGTGAAATTTATAATGTCCATTTGAGGAGTTCCCGCCAGAATGGAAGTTTTGCTTACACGAATAATCTTTAAGTCGGTGCGGTTGCCATTCACATTATTTCCGAAATCCCCTACATAAACATAATCTTCATCCTGCGAAATTTCTTCCCAATCCTTATTTACCTGGGGGTCTAACCATATATTTCCTGAAATAGTTCCATCTAAAGGGTTGAGCTTATAAAGAGTTGTGTCGTCATTGTCATTATGAGTCCACAACATATCATTCCAATAAATAAGCCCTGAATTTTCAGAAAGGACAATATCCAGCGGATATGAATTAGTAGTTGAAACCGTGACAGGATCGTAAGTACAACTGCCGTCATTTTGTGTAGCCGTAGGATCATAATTATTAGCGTAAACATCGGTACAACCCATTTGGGAATGAACTTGCCCAATTCCAAATAAGAGAAAAAAAATAAATATTGAGCCTCTTTTTAACAAAATGAAATTCATAGATTTAATTATTAGAAACCTTTTAAAGAATTATTTTAGCAATTATAATGCATTATATTGTCTATACTGTTTTAACAAAATTACGTTATGATTATCGAACTTTCTTCCTAAAGAGAATCAAAAAAAACTTAAAGGATTAAAATAAACGAATAAATATTGTTCAATTTTTATAGGCTAAATCAATATTTATATAATTAACAATAATACTTAACATAACCTTAACTGCCTGTTTATCAATTGTGTTGTACTTTAGCAGACATGGTACATTCAGAAAAAGATGAAAATAAGGAGGTTCTAATCGAATCTGTGGCCTATCTAGAAAGTAGGGGTTTTGAACACATTCAGGCCGATGTGGAAGGTTATGAAATCCCCAAATCCTATCATAAAAAGGATAGTGATGTAGTAATAACACCAGACATAGTAGCAGAGCGAGCTGGTATAAAACATTATTTTGAAATCAGTTTAAAATCTGCCAAGCCGCGATTACTGAAATCAAAATGGCAATTTTTGGATACGTTAACGCGTATGCGCAATCAGCGTTTTAAAATTATAACCCGTCGTGGGCATTATAAATTTACGGATGAAATGCTGAAAGACCTGAATTTGGAAAAAGAACTTATCAAGCTCTAAGCATTGCAATGTGCGGAATTCCATCTTCTAAATAGCGATCGCCAACGGTTTTAAATCCGTGGCTTTCGTAAAAAATAATCAAATAAGTTTGAGCCGATATCTTTATTTTATCGGCTTTATATTTTGTTTTAATCGCTTTTATCGCCGCTTTGGTTATTTCGTGGCCATAACCCAATCTTCGATAGTTTTCTCTCACTAAAATCCTTCCGATAGCCGCTTCATTAAAATAAATACCCGGTTCAAAACAACGCGCATAAGCCACTAAAACTCCATCCTCCATTCCCAAAACGTGCAGCGCTCGCTGATCTTTGTTATCTATATCCTGATACACACAATCCTGCTCAATCACGAACACTTCACTTCGCAATCGCAAAACTTCATAGAGTTCTTGAGAAGACAATTCATCGAAGGTCTTTATTCCTATTTCCATATTTTCTGATGTGAAAGAAAGTTACTTTATAAATCTTAATCCTGGACAATTATATCCTTTGGATCATCCTTTTGATATTCTGGCTGTATGTTAACGTGATTAATTCCAAAATCGCGATTCAAAACTTCCTCGACTTTATCTAAAATTTCATTAAACTCAGAAAGTGTAATATCGCGATAAAACTCCATATGTGCCTCTAAATGAACCTCATGTTCATTAAGTTGCCAAATATGAATATGATGCATGTTTTTAATCTCAGGAAATTTACAAATAGCTTCACTTATTGCTTCCAATCGGACTTCCTTTGGAGTAAAAAGCATTAAGACTTGGAAAGATTTCTTTAATAAATCATATCCCATAATCAGCAAATAAAGTGCAATCAAACCAGTTAAAAGACTATCCACCCAAAACCATTCATAATATTTCATCAACAAACCGCCTATCAAAACTGCGACAGATGCAGCCATATCAGTCAACAAATGCAAATATGCCGATCGCATATTCATATTTTCTTTAGACTCTCTATACAGAAGTAAAACACTGAATCCATTGGCTACAATCCCTAAAATAGCCAACCAAATTACTATTTCACTTTCAATAGATTGCGGATTTAGAAACCGAAAAGCTGCTTCATAAATAAGATACAGAGCTACTAAGATCAAAGTAGCCGAATTCACGAAAGCCGCAATTATCTCGGCGCGTTTATACCCAAAAGTTTTGTCAAAAGAAGCAGATTTTTTGGAATATTTATCCGCGACAAAACTTATAATCAAGGAAACTACATCACTAAAATTATGAAGGGCATCAGATAAAAGAGACAGACTTCCCGAAACAATTCCGCCAATAACCTGGGCAATGGTTATTATGATATTCAAAAAAATGGAAAGCAAGAGTTTCCTTCCCTTCAAATCTGGATGAGAGTGAGAACCGGAATTTCCGTGATCGTGAGACATTGGTAAAGTTTATTGACAGGAAATTTTATCCACTCGGTTTTGGTGACGGCCACCTTCAAATTCGGTATTTAAAAATGTTTTAACCATCTCCACAGCTTGTACTTTGCTGGTAAATCGTGCAGGAATACTCAATATATTAGCGTCATTATGTTGCCGAGCAAGTTTAGTTATTTCTTTTGTCCAACATAGTGCTGAACGAACTTTTTGATGTTTATTAGCAGTCATATTAGCCCCATTACCACTGCCGCAGATTATAATTCCAATATCCACAGTTCCGTTTTCAACATCATTGGCTACAGGATGCACAAAGTCTGGATAATCAACGCTCGATTCGGAATCAGTTCCGTGGTTAATTACGGTATGTCCCTCCTTTTCTAAAAAGGAAACAATATCAAATTTATACTCTGTTCCTGCGTGATCATTACCAATGGATATTTTCATAATCTTAATTTTTTACAAATATAAACTATCGCTAATTTACCGAATTATAAACCAGTCATAATTCCATTAAAGTCGTTTTTCTTTTACTAACTGAATATCAATGGATATTCATTCTGAACTAAAATTTCATTTGTGGTTGACAACTATGTTCATATTTGTTCATTGAAAAACAACAAATAAAGTTGTGGATCTAAATAAATATTGCAAGCGATAAAAAATTTCACACTAACCTAAATTTAACTCATCATCTTATAGGGAAATTGTGAGCAAAAAAAATCGCGTTCTGAACAACTTCTGAAAAAATACTTATCACATAAAGACAGTAAAAATTGGTTATACACAGCTGTTGATTAGTTTCAGAAAGTATCTGAATTCAAGGATTCTAAACCTTAAATTAATGTTAATAAGTAGGTATCAAGTACTGATAAGATGATTTCAAAACAAATTTTCAAAAAGTTATAGTCACTATTAACAACCCATCATCATCATCATTTTTAATTTTAATTTTAGAAAAAAAGAAATGGTAATTATATATATGTTGATAACCTTTAAAAAGGAATACAGAACTTTTAGAAATATGACTCAAGACCTAACCGAATAAAAATTACTAAACAATTTTTAAATTGGAAGGATAATCTAAAGTCTTAATTATTTCTTCAGCTTCTTCAATGTCTTCAATATGTACTTGAAGTCTAATCCCACCGATTGCGTTTGAATAAAAAGGGAAAACGCTTACCATAGTTTCGTTTAAAAACACATACCGAATTTCCTCCCGATCAAACAACAACTGCAAAACTGCATATTCAGCAGGATATTGAAAAATAGCTATGGTTTTAAAATTTTTCATTTACTTCTAGGAATTGATCATTAGTGGTTATACGTTTAAATTTAGTTTTGACGATATTACCCCGTCTGTAAAGGGAATCCTAAGAGTTAACAACTTAAAAAGCTTAGCAATCTCCATTGTCCCCTTTCAGGGTCGGGGGTCAAAATACTATTTAAAACTCTTTAGATATCTTGTCCAATATTACTTATTGCGTTTAATTCACTTTATTAAAACTTGAAACCTAGAACTCGCTAACCCAATTACCAAGGTACTAAATCTTTACTAATGTAAACGCCCTATTGCCTGAGAAGTAGTACTTTTGCAACAATTACAAAACAAACTATGCCAAGAAATAAAAAGAAGAAAAATAAAATTGACAATCTTACCCAAACCATTCTTGATCTTCTCAGGAAAAATCATTCAAAAGCTTATAGCTATAAGGAAATTGCCGCGAAAATGGGTGTTGACGATCCCAGTAGTAGAAATCAGATAGTAAAAAAGCTTAAGGATCTACAAGGAAAAAATTCCATTCAAGAAGTTGAGCGGGGAAAGTATATCCTTACCCCTTCCCAAAACTATTATACCGGTAGAGTAGATATTGCAGGCCGTGGACAAGGCTATATCATCGTCGAAGATATGGAAGACGATATTTTCGTTGGAAATAAAAACCTAAACAAAGCCTTGAATGGCGATATTGTGGAAGTTTATGTTTTCAAACGAAAAAAAGGAGGAAAATCGGAAGGAGAAGTCACTAAAATTATTGAACGAAAGCGTACCGATTTCGTTGGAACCATCAAAGTACAAGAAAATTTTGCCTTTGTAGAAGTTACCGATTATAAAATGTACACCGATATTTTTGTTCCAAAGAATAAAATAAACGGTGCAAAAAATGGCGAAAAAGTATTAGTAGCCATGGAAGATTGGCCAGAGAAAGCCGATTCTCCTTATGGAAGCGTTATTAAAGTGCTAGGAATGCCTGGCGAACACAATACAGAAATCCATTCTATCCTTGCACAATACGGACTGCCGTATGAATTTCCAAAAGAAATTGAAGACTACGCTAATAAAATTGACACTTCCATAAAATCTGCTGAAATAAAGAAACGTCGCGATATGCGAGAGGATCTAACCTTCACGATAGATCCAAAGGATGCAAAAGATTTTGATGATGCACTGTCTTTTAAAAAACTTAAAAATGGAAACTATGAAATAGGAATTCATATTGCCGATGTTTCCCATTACGTAACTCCTGGAAATGAGTTGGATGATGAAGCTTATGAGCGCGCAACTTCCGTTTATTTGGTGGATAGAGTGGTGCCAATGCTTCCGGAGATTCTTTCAAACAATGCTTGTTCCTTACGTCCAGACGAAGAAAAATATACCTTCTCTGCCGTTTTTGAAATGAATAATAAGGCTGAAGTAGTAAACCAATGGTTCGGTAAAACAGTAACCTATAGCGATGCTCGTTTCGCTTATGAAGAAGCCCAACATATTATAGAATCCAATGTCACTTCGAGCGCAGTCGAGAAGCCTTTAAGCCTTGATATTCCTTCAAATATTTCAATTACTGACAAGGAATATTCCATAAAACCCGAAATAGCACAAGCTATTTTAGAAATGGATACACTAGCGAAGAAGCTTCGCACAAAACGAATGCGAGCGGGTGCTATTTCTTTTGATAAAGTGGAAGTAAAATTCATTTTGGATGAAAAAAGCACTCCTACTGGAGTTTACTTCAAAGAAAGTAAGGATGCTAACAAATTGATTGAAGAATTTATGCTTTTGGCAAACAGAAGCGTCGCAGAATTTATAGGAAAACAACAACCAAAAAAGACCTTTGTTTACCGAGTTCACGACGAACCAGATGATGAAAAAATCGCCGCTCTGGAAAATATTATAAAACGTTTTGGTTATAAACTAAACACCAAGGACCGTCATTCTACAGCCACTTCCATGAACAAACTGTTAAAAGATGTTCAAGGTAAAAAGGAACAGAATTTAATAGATACTCTCGCTATCCGCAGTATGAGCAAGGCGTTATACACCACCAATAACATTGGTCACTACGGTCTCGCCTTTGATTATTATACACACTTTACCTCCCCTATTCGTCGGTATCCAGATATAATGGTACATCGACTGCTACAGCATTATTTAGAAAACGGAAAATCTGCCAAGCAAGAAGAATACGAAGAAAAATGTGCCCACAGTAGCGACATGGAAAATCTCGCCACAAACGCCGAGCGTGACAGCATAAAATATATGCAGATAAAATACATGCAAGATCATAAAGACGAAGAGTTTTTAGGTGTAATCTCAGGTGTTACCGAATGGGGAATCTACATTGAAATCATCTCCAATAAATGCGAAGGAATGGTTCGTTTGCAAGACATGCAAGACGATCGTTACGACTTTGATAAAGACGAATACGCCGTAATTGGCCAACGCACCCAAAAAGTATATACTCTCGGCGACGAAGTTTACGTAAAAGTGAAAAATGCTGATTTAGTGAAGAAACACTTGGATTTTACAATGATTGGGCATCAAAAGGGTTGAAAATCGTAATAGATTTTTCTTATTTCAACCAATAGATACTAACATCTATTGGTTATTTTTATAAAATATTACACTTATCAAGGTTTCCCGTAATTATTAGTAGAAGTTTTCTTTTATATTTGAGAAGAATATTTCATTTAAAAGAAAACACAATGGATTTTTTATTTTTATTATTAATTCTAGTTATTATATCAATCCTGTCCTAAATGTTTTTCGGAAGATTTAAATTTAACGCTTTTACTGGTTTCCCGACCGTTTTTCCTCAT
>JBLWTS010000117.1:0-7942 GCA_048270045.1 Aequorivita sp. | reverse complement strand
GATTTGGCTTATGCAGCGGCAGATTTTATTATTTCAAGAGCTGGGGCTTTATCAGTATCTGAACTTTGCTTAGTAGGAAAACCAGTAATTTTTATTCCTTCTCCAAATGTAGCAGAAGATCATCAAACCAAAAATGCCTTGGCGGTTTCAGAAAATGGAGCAGCCATTTTAATAAAAGAAAATGATTTGGATACCAGTTTTGAAACGAAATTTTCGGAATTGCTTTCTGCTGAAGAACAGCAAAAGAAGTTGTCGGAAAGCATTAAAAAATTGGCAAAACCAAATGCCACCAAAGATATAGTTGAAGAAATTGAAAAATTATTAAAAATGAGTTGAAGAGTTTAAAGGTCAGGTGCCAGGTCGTGCGCCACGCTTTTAAACATTTAAACGCCAAAAAACTTAAACATAAATAGCATTGAACAGTCTTAACAACATACAAACCTTTTATTTCGTCGGAATAGGCGGCATCGGAATGAGTGCGCTGGCTCGCTATTTCAAGATGCTGGGCAAGGCTGTATATGGTTATGACAAAACAGAAACAGATTTAACAACCGAATTGATTTCAGAAGGAATTCCAATAGTTTTTATTGATAAGGTTTCTGAAATTCCCAAGGAAGTGATTTCTGACAAAAGCATACTCGTGGTTTACACTCCGGCTGTTTCAGAGCATAATTCAATTTTGAGTTATTTCTTTTCTGAAGGATTTCCAGTAGTAAAGCGCGCGAAGCTTTTAGGCGAAATTTCAAAAAACAGTTTATGCCTCGCTGTGGCAGGTACCCATGGAAAAACCACTACCTCGGCTATTTTAGGTCATCTTATGGTGGAGTGCAATATGCCAGTTACTGCATTTTTAGGAGGAATTGCCGAGAATTATAATTCTAATTTCATTTTCAAGGGAGGTGAAATTACTGTAGTGGAAGCCGACGAGTTCGACCGTTCCTTTCTGCAATTGCGGCCGGACATTGTTTGTGTCACATCAATGGATGCAGATCATTTGGATATTTATGGAGATGCTATTGAAGTTGAGAATGCCTTCCGTGCATTTGTTGGATTTGTTGAGGATGAGGAAAATATTTTTATAAATAAGAATTTACCATTGGTTGGAATGACGGTTGGTGTGGAAGAAGCCGCCGACTATGAGGCGCAAAATATACGAATTGAAAATGGTGCGTATCTATTTGATTTAAAGACTCCCAATTTAAAAATGGAAAATTTGGTTTTCCATCTTCCAGGACGTCACAATCTTTCAAATGCGATTATGGCATTAGGAATGGCAATTAGGGCGGGAGCATCCACTGATTCTTTACCAAAAGCTTTGGCGAATTTTCAAGGGGTTAAACGTCGTTTTTCATATAAAATTAAAGCAGAGACTCTGGTTTTGATAGATGATTACGCCCATCATCCTACAGAAATTGATGCACTTTTCCAAGCAGTGGACGAGATGTACCCAGATGATCAAAAGCAGATTGTTTTTCAACCGCATCTGTTCAGTAGAACTCGTGATTTTTCGGAGGCATTTGCAAAAAGCCTGTCCCAGTTTGATGAAGTTGTGCTTTTGGATATTTACCCAGCAAGAGAGGTGCCTATTGAAGGGATTACTTCACAATGGTTATTGGATCAGGTAAATGCAAAGCATAAGAGATTGGTTTTTAAATCCGCTTTGCCCGAGGTCTTATTGAAATCAAAATGTAGAATTAAATTGTTGGTAGGCGCTGGTGATATAGGCGCGGAAGTAAAGGAAATAACTAGAAAGCTGAAAAATGAAACGGATAATTGAGATACTGAAATTTGTGCTTTTGTTTGCGCTGATCGTCTTTCTTTTTGGCTTTAGCAAAAAAAGAAATGACAAGAGAAAACTGTCCAAGGTTGAAATCGAATTTGTGGATAGCAACAGCCCTTTCTTAACCCACAATACAGTTAATAAATTGTTGATACAAAATAATGTGGAGGTCACGGGCATAGGCAAAGAAACTTTAGTTTTGAAGGAAATGGAAAAACGATTGCAAGAAAATCCTATGGTTCGTAATGCTCAGGTGTTTGTCACCATAGATGGCGTGTTGGGAGCCAAGATTGAACAGCGTGATCCTATTGGTCGGGTATCCTCTCAAGGTTCACAACCCGATTATTATCTGGATGCCGACGGAAAGAAGATGCCTTTGTCCACAGTATATTCCGCGCGGGTTCCCATATTAACGGGAATTACAGAAAGCGATTACAATGAAATTGCTCCGCTTTTGCTCAAAATTCGAGAAGATGATTTTATGCAGCATTTTGTAGTGGGGTTGAATAGGAAGAATAATGGAGAAATTGAACTGGAACTGCGGAAAACCGATCTTAAAGTGCTGTTTGGAAAGCCGGAGTTTATTGCTAAAAAGTTTCAGAATTTTAAAGCATTTTATAAAAAAACAAAACAGGATAGTACTCTTTTTGGGTACGATAAGATTAACCTGAAGTTTGAAAGTCAGGTAATAGCCACAAAAAAGGAAGGCCATGGAAAATGATAATATTGCGGTAGGACTGGACATTGGGACAACAAAGATCGTAGCCATGATCGGAAGGAAGAACGATTATGGAAAGATGGAGGTCTTGGGAATTGGCAAAGCCAAAAGTCTTGGGGTACATCGGGGTGTTGTTAACAATATTACCCAAACCATTCAATCAATTCAGCAAGCGGTGCAAGATGCAGAAACGGCTTCTGGAATGAAGATAAAGGAAGTGGTTGTCGGTATTGCGGGTCAACATATTCGCAGCCTTCAACACAGCGATTATATAACCCGATCCGATGGGGAAGAAGTCATTAAGGAAGAGGATATAGATCGACTTTGCAATCAAGTGCATAAGCTCGTGATGCTCCCAGGAGAAGAAATTCTACACGTGCTGCCACAAGATTTTAAAGTGGATGGGCAAGCAGAAATTAAGGAACCTATTGGAATGTACGGAACACGATTAGAAGCCAATTTCCACGTGGTGGTTGGACAGGTTTCATCAATTAGGAATGTGGGTCGGTGCATTAAAAGTGCGGGACTAGAACTATCTGCTATTACTTTAGAGCCGTTAGCTTCCGCAAGAGCAGTACTTAGTCAAGAAGAAAAGGAGGCGGGAGTTGCACTAATTGATATAGGCGGTGGAACGACCGATTTGGCAATATTTAAAGACGGAATTATTCGACATACTGCCGTAATTCCCTTTGGAGGTAACGTGATAACTGAAGATATAAAAGAAGGCTGCTCGATTATTGAAAAACAGGCGGAATTGTTGAAAATCAAATTTGGTTCTGCTTGGCCTGGAGAGAACAAAGACAACGAAATAGTTTCCATTCCCGGCTTACGAGGAAGAGAGCCAAAGGAAATAAGTCTTAAAAATCTGTCGAAAATCATCCATGCCCGCGTGATTGAGATCATCGAGCAAGCTTACATGGAAATAAAAAATTACGGTCACGAAGAACAAAAAAAGAAACTGATTGCTGGAATTGTATTGACAGGAGGTGGCGCACAACTTCAGCATATCAAACAGCTTGTGGAGTATATTACAGGGATGGACACTAGAATAGGCTATCCAAATGAACATCTCGCTGGAGACAGCGATGCGGAAACCACAAGTCCAATGTATGCCACCGCAGTGGGATTGGTATTGAACAGTCTTGAAAGCAAAGGAAGATCTTCATTGATGAAACGGTTTCCTCCGGAAGAACAACACGAGGAAAGTGTGGTAGAACCAGAAGAAGAAAAAGCTGAACAAAGAATTGAAAAAGAGGAAATAGAACCCGACACAGAGCCAAAAGATCGAAAACGGTTTTTTGATAAATGGGCCGAGAAATTCAAAGAATTCCTCGATAACGCAGAATGATGTGAGCCCACGGTTTATTAACCTGATAAAATTTGAATCGATGAAATCAGTCAGCATCAGGAATAAAAAGAAATAAAAAAATTGCAAAAAAAGAATCAGTAACAAAAAAAATAAAGATATGAGCAGCAAAACAGAGTTTGACAACATTTCATTTGACCTGCCCAAGAACCAATCCAATGTAATTAAGGTTATAGGCGTGGGGGGCGGCGGAAGTAATGCTATTAACCATATGTTCAATCAGGGCATAAAAGGAGTTGATTTCGTAATCTGTAATACAGATTCCCAGGCACTGGAAAACAGTTCAGTTCCAAATAAAATCCAATTGGGAATTTCATTAACGGAAGGTATGGGAGCCGGAGCCAATCCTAAGGTTGGTGAACAGTCCGCTATGGAAAGCATAGAGGAGATCCGCAATATGCTCACTTCAAACACGAAGATGATTTTCATTACTGCCGGAATGGGTGGAGGTACTGGAACAGGTGCTGCTCCCATAATAGCCAAAATGGCCAAGGATATGGATATCCTGACCGTTGGAATAGTGACCATTCCATTCTTGTTTGAAGGAAAAACTAGAAATGATCAAGCACAAATAGGAATTGAAAAACTTCGCCAAAATGTTGACTCCTTGGTAATCATCAACAATAATAAGTTGCGTGAGGTATATGGAAATCTTGGGTTTAAGGCTGGATTTTCAAAAGCTGATGAGGTATTAGCTACCGCTGCTCGTGGTATTGCCGAAGTAATTACCCATCACTACACACAAAACATTGACCTTCGCGATGCCAAAACGGTACTTGCAGATAGTGGCACAGCTATAATGGGTAGTTCAGTCGCTTCTGGAGGTAATAGAGCCAAGGAAGCTATTGGAAAAGCTCTAGACTCTCCATTGTTGAATGATAACAAAATCAAAGGAGCTAAAAACGTTTTGCTACTTATAGTTTCAGGATCAGACGAAATCACAATTGATGAAATTGGAGAAATAAGTGATCACATTCAAAATGAGGCTGGACATAGTGCGAATATTATTATGGGAGTAGGTGAAGACGAAAGCCTTGAAGGTTCTATCGCCATCACAATAATTGCGACCGGTTTCAATGTTGAGCAACAAAACGAAATTGTGAATACCGAATCAAAAAAAATAATTCACACCTTAGAAGATGAGCAAAAGGCAGAACAGACCCTTACCCCAAAGTCAACTGGAGGCGCCGTCCACATCCCTCAAAAGACGATGGCTGCTCAGCCCCAAGGTCAAGGCCCGATTGTAAAGCACACCTTGTTTGATGAAGTGGAAGAAGTAGAAGATGAATTACCCTTTGAAGGATATATTCAAACTACAGAATTGCTCCGGAATTTGAATATTTCTTATGAAGAGGTAAAAGCTAATAAGATTGAGGAGTTTAACCAAGTCGAAATTAATAAAGTCAACGTTAACGAATTTGTGATTCTTGAAACTCCAAAAAAACAGGAAGAGGAAAAAAATTCTTTGAAAACCTCGTCGGAAGAGGCTGATGATGCAATTTTGATGTTCGATCTTCCAATTAACTCAGTGCTTAAGCATTCTCCAGAAATCGAAAAAAAAGAGGAAGCTCATTATTTTGATTTAGAAGAAATTGAAGTTCGGGACTATGTAGAAGTAGTTCCAGTGACTGAAGTTACTGGCGATGGCGTAAAAAGGTATAGTTTGGATGATTATCAAGAGGTGGAAGACCATTTGACAACGGCAAAACTGAAAGTGAAGGAGCAGGAGCCGGAGGATGAGGAAATGGTATTTCAAACTAGAACTGTTTCAGAACCGACTCCTGAAATTAGTTCAGAGGAATATGATCCACTGAATACGCCAATTTCAAAATTACTGCGAGAACGAACCGAAGAGAGAAAACAAAAGATGAAGGAGTATAACTACAAATTCAAAAACAGTCCCTCTCGCATTGATGAAATTGAAAAGCAACCTGCTTACAAACGTATGGGAATAGACTTAAACGAGACTAAAAATGAATCCCATATTTCAAGAACATCAGTAAATACTGAGGAAGATGGAATAGAATTGCGTCGAAACAATTCTTTCCTCCACGATAACGTAGATTAATTTGGCTAATTCTATGCTTAAAGCGGGGCCCGCACTTTCTATGAGAGTGCGGGTCTTTTTTAGTTGCCTAAATTGAGGACTTAAAGTTTTTATGGGAAAATCTAAAAAATACTATATTGGTTTTCCTGTTTATTGAGTATCTTCGCACTCTATTAAAATTTTTGAAATGAGCTTACAAGATAAGGTTATGGAGGCGATGAAAGTCGCAATGAAAGCAAAGGACAAGGAATCTTTAGAAGCTTTGCGAGCTGTGAAATCTGCATTGCTTTTGGCACAGACTGAAACCGGTTCAAAAATGGAATTGGCGGAGGCTGAGGAAATTAAATTGTTGCAAAAACAAGTTAAACAACGAAAAGATAGTGCGGCTATTTATAAGGAGCAAGGTCGTGCTGATCTTGCCGAACCAGAATTGGCACAGGCTGCGATAATAGAGCAGTTTTTGCCAAAACAAATGAGCGAAGCCGAAGTAGCTGCAATTGTAGATCAGATTATTGCTGACACAGGGGCTTCCAGCATGGCCGATATGGGAAAAATTATGGGTCTTGCAAGCGCTGAACTGGCAGGCAAGGCAGACGGAAAAACAATATCAACCTTAGTAAAGGCAAAACTTTCGTAGGTAAGTTAATAAGTTATTGAGTTATTCAATTGAAGAGAATACTGAAAAATTATTTTTGAACACTGATTACTAAAAACGGCCGCGTGGCGCAACTGAATAGCGCATCAGATTTCGGCTCTGAGGGTTGGGGGTTTGAATCCCTTCGCGGTCACGAATGAATGAAAAGGAAGAAAAAAGTTTTGAGCTTGCTCTGAAAACTTTTTTCTTCCTTTTCATTTTCAAAGCGGAGCTTTGAGGGATCACCGCAGGTAATCCCCCTTCGTGAAAGAAGACCAGTTTTGAGCTTGCTCTGAAAACTTTTTTCTTTCTTTTCATTTTCAAAGCGGAGCTTGGATGGATCACCGCAGGTAATCCCCCTTCGTGAAAGAAGACCGGTTTTGAGCTTGCTCTGAGAACTTTTTTCTTCCTTTTCATTTTCCGAGCGGTCAGCTCTAGTGTTAAATATTCCAAAATCTCAAATTTATAATGGCCATCCCAAGAATTATTTAATAATTTTATGGGAACTATAAAATTGGTATTATGGCTACTTCACTAAGATTTGACAACGCAATAGCAAAACTGTACAATGCTTTTCATAATGGCGAGCTCAACCCTGAATGTTGCAATCACTGTGCGGTAGGCAATATTTGTGACAATAAAGACAGTTGGAAAAACCTAACTGACGTCCATGGCTCTACTGTTCTGAACTATATTGGTATCGTCAATGAAAATTTGGGCCGAAAATTCAATGGTTATAAACCTTCCGAACTGCTCCAAATAGAGGCCACTTTCCTCAAAGGATGTGGGTATTCCCTTCCTTTGAAAAATCAGTCGCAAAGACCTCTCAATCACACTTCTAAAGACACCCTTTTTGACGGACTTTGTGCCGTGGTTACGTTTCTTTGCAAATTGGAAGGAGTTCCCAATATATTAGATTTCAATGAACTTTTTGATTTTGAACCTGCTACTGAATCTGAAATGTTAACCACTTCGCTCCACAGCAATGTTTAGAAAATTTATGCCAGTTTAAATTACATTCTTATCTTTAAGGAATTAGAAAAAGGCCTTGAAAGAAAATAATTACTTTTCCATAAAAAATTGGAACGAGGATGACCGCCCGCGCGAGAAAATGTTGCAGAAGGGCCGGATAGCTTTAAGCGATGCTGAACTCATAGCCATTCTCATTGGTTCGGGAAGTCGCAACGAAAGTGCAGTTTCCTTGAGCCAAAGAATTCTCGCCTCTGCCCACAATAATTTAAGTGAATTGGGCAAACTAACTATTACCGATCTAATGCGATTTAAGGGAGTTGGGGAAGCTAAAGCCATTACCATTGTAGCAGCCAAGGAATTGGGTCGCAGACGAAGAGGAGGAGAGGCAATGGAAGGGAAGAAAAACACCGCGAGTCAAGCGGGGG
>JBLWTS010000116.1:0-8124 GCA_048270045.1 Aequorivita sp. | reverse complement strand
ATTTAATTCACAATTATTTACTTGTCCTAATTTCTTACCTTACCCAAATTATCGTAAATCAATTAGAACGGCGATTTAAAAGGTTATTTCATTTAGAAAAGGTCGTCTCAATATTTAATTTTTTTCACTAAAAGTTAGGTTCTTTTTTATTTATATTCAACCATAGACGCAACAGAACTTCTGATTAATAGAAAATTGTAGTTATCTCTTAAATGTGTTAACCAATTTTAATTATCAATTTAAACTGTTTATAATTTCTACTTGATTTTACCTATATTTATTCAAAGAAAATCGTGAACTCACTATTTTTTTGATGCAGAAAAATCCAGAAATAGAACTTGTGTGGAACTTTGTCAATAATACTGACAGGAATATTTTTTTGACGGGAAAAGCAGGCACAGGGAAGACAACATTTCTTCACAGGCTTAGAGAAGAATCTCTAAAGAGAATGGTTGTTGTCGCGCCTACGGGTGTAGCTGCCATCAATGCGAAAGGAGTTACCATTCACTCTTTCTTTCAGCTGCCTTTTGGTCCAATCCTACCTGGAAATGGGATGGTTCAAAACCAGTTTTCTAGAAAATTCAGCAAGATTAAAATTAATATTATAAAATCATTGGATCTCCTAATCATTGACGAAATCAGTATGGTAAGAGCCGATTTGTTGGACGGCATAGATCAGGTTTTAAAACGGTTTCGCGATAGAAATAAGCCCTTTGGAGGAGTACAACTCTTGATGATAGGCGATCTTCAACAACTTTCGCCCGTAATCAAGGATGACGAATGGCAATTGCTAAAACAACATTATTCAACTAGGTTTTTCTTTGGAAGTAAAGCTTTTCAAGAATCAAATGCCTTGGCGATCGAATTGAAACATATTTACAGGCAGGAAGATGCAGAATTTATTAAAATATTAAATGAAATTCGAAACAATACACTAACTTCTGCATCGTCAGAAAAGCTCAACAGGCGTTACTTGCCAAATTTTAATCCGTCTGCAGATGAGGGATATATAACTCTAACCACCCACAACAACAGAGCTGATAGAATCAACACTTCTGAGTTGAATAAGTTGAAGGAGAAATCTTCTGCGTATGAAGCTGAAATAGATGGAAACTTCCCTGAATATATGTTTCCAACACATCCAGAGCTAATCCTCAAGGTGGGAGCACAGGTTATGTTTATCAAAAATGATAGTTCTCCTGAAAAGCGATATTTCAATGGAAAAATTGGAAAAGTTATTGTTTTGAAAGATGGTGAAATTGTTGTGCGCTGTCCAGGCGATAAATTTGATATTTCCACAACGCAAGAAATGTGGGAGAATGTCAAGTATTCACTTCATCCAGAAACCAAAGAAATTAAAGAGGAAAAAGCAGGGTCATATACCCAAATGCCATTGCGACTGGCTTGGGCAATTACAATTCACAAAAGCCAAGGTTTGACCTTTGACAAGATAATTGTAGATGCGCAAGAAGCATTCGCCCACGGACAGACGTATGTGGCGTTTAGCCGATGTACTTCTTTGGAAGGGATTGTCCTTACGGGTCCTATCAATCCCAATAGCATTATCAATAATATGGAAGTGGTTTCTTTCAGCAAAAATGCGGAAGCGAACCAGCCCAATCAAGTGGATTTAGAAACCTCGAAAAGAGCATATCAACTAAATCTTATTGACGAGATCTTCGATTTCTACTCATTTTTATTTCCTTTGGGATGGATTATAGATATATATTATAAGAATAGGGGCAGCATTCAAGGCAATTTAGTCGATACATTAACGGAGTTTAAAGAGAAGGAAGTGCTTGATCTTTTAAAGATTAAAACGAATTTTAAAAGTCATATTGAAAAGCTATGTGAATCAAATCTTCCTGAAACCTCGCTGCAATTGCAGGAACGGTTTAAAAAAGGGGTTGTGTATTTTGAAGATCGGACTAAAGCCATAAAGAAATTAATGGATAAAATAGAGTTCGTTACTGATAATCGCGCCATAAAGGCGGATATTGAAAAACATTTAGAAACTATTGAAAATCTGTTAGCTGTAAAAAGTTACTGTTTCAAAGGCTTGCACAATGGGTTTAATACTTTGGATTATTTAACTTTGCGTGCCAAGGCGCTACTTCAAATGGAGGAAGAACCCCAGAAAAGAAAAAAAGAAGCTCCAGTAAAGGTTGATCATCCCATTCTTTTGAAAAATCTTCGTGAACTTCGACTTATTCTCTCGACGGCAGATGAAGTACCTCCTTATCAAGCCTTTACCCAAAAAGCTCTCTATGAAATGTGTCAGTTACTTCCTCTGACATTAAAAGAGTTGGGTTCAATTACTGATATTGGGAAAGTTAGACTTAGGAAATACGGAGCTGAAATTTTGGAGATTATCAATTTCTATTGCCTCAAACATCAGATAGACACTAAAAGAAAAACAGTTGAGCTTCCGAAGAAAAGCAGTTCACAACATATTTCGTTTGAGCTTTTTAAAAGTGGATTGAATATTCCTGAAATCGCAAAGGAGCGCAACCTTGTTATAAGTACTATCGAAGGACATCTGGCAACTTATTTGCAGACAGGGGAAATTAAAATAACCGATTTGATGCCTGAGAGAAAATTTATAGAACTTAAAAAACTAATGGAAACAATTCCCTTTGAGAGCTTTGGGGAATTAAAGGCTAAAATAGATGATAAGTTTTCTTATGCCGATTTGCGAATGGTATCTCACGCTCTCGAGTTTCAAAAGAAAGAAACAAATTTTAAATGAAGTAGGCGAGGATTACAGCTAAAATAACCGCACTCATTTTAGAAGCATTAAATTTGTGATTTTTAGAGCTTTCAAAAAGAATGGTCGTCGAAACGTGTAAAAATATTCCTATAACCACTGCGGTAATTTCTGTCTCATACAAGTGTACGATACTGTAGTTGTTAGAGATAAAATTACCTAAGGGCGTCATGATTGCAAAAAAGAAAAGAAAAAGTAAGGTCGTGGACCTTCGATAACCAGCCGTTATAAAGAAGAATGATAGAATAATGGCCACTGGAATTTTGTGAATAATAATGGCAGTCAACAAATTATTTTCTTCCGAAATAGGGAAACCTTCCATAAAAGCATGAATACTGAGGCTAATAAACAGAATCCACGGAAAGTGCTTGTTTTCTGAATGGAGATGTACGTGGCCGTGTTCAGCACCTTTAGAAAAGAATTCGAGGAAAATCTGCAACAGAATTCCAAGCATTATATAAACACCGATACTTTTTGAAGGAGATTCAAAAACGTGTGGCAGAAGTTCAAAAACCGTGATGGATAGCAAAAAAGCACCGCTAAAGGCCATAAAGACCTCCATGTTTTTTAAATCTCTTTTTTGAAGTATGAGCGCCACAATATAACCCGTGACTACAGCCAAAAACAGTAAAATGTAATTCATCAATGAAATATAAGTATCAGTCTTTCAGAAGTGTTTTCGTCGAATTCATTTAGATTGTAATCCCCAAAAACAGCTTTTAATTCTACATTGGCTTCCTTAAAATAAACTTTAAAATCCTCCAATGTTATGGCTTTTACGCGCTCAGTAAAGAAATAATCTTCTCCATTATCATTAAAACGAATGTTTTTAAAGATAAATCCATTCTCTACATATTTTTCGATATCAAAGATAATATCATCGACTTGTTTTTTTTCAGAAGGAACTAAATTTTTTATAGCCAATTTCACATTTAGGAAATCGATTACGCCGCAACCATCCGGCTTTAATTCCGCATTGATAGCTTGGATAGTTCGTAAATTATCAATGTCTTTTTCAAAATATCCATAACTTGTAAAAAGATTAAAAACAGCATCAAACTTTTTCGGATAAGGTTCGCACATGTCGTGAATTTCGAAGTGCAATCTAGGGTTTTCAAATTGTTTAGCATATTCAATGCTTTCCTCCGAAAGATCCACGCCAGTCACGTCAAATCCTATTCTCGACAAGTATTTGGAATGACGCCCCCTTCCACAAGCAAGATCGAGGATCGTGCTGTTTTTTTCTAATTTCAAATAGGTTGTTAACGTATTCATAAACTGGGCAGCCTCCCTATGATCTCTATCTTTGTAGAGTTGGTGGTAATAAGGTGTGTTAAACCATGAGGCATACCAAGCTTCCGTTTCTTTTTGCATAGTTATCGTTTCGCCCTGCAAAAATACTGTATTTTTGCATCGAAAACCCGAAATATAGCACAGCAATGAATTTTAAAATGGTAGCCAAAACCCTTTTTGGAATGGAAGAACTCCTAGCAAATGAACTTCGTCAACTCGGAGCCTCGTCTATTGAAATCGGAATTCGAAATGTTTCCTTTGAAGGGGATTTAGGATTTATGTACAAAGCTAACCTTTGTTGTCGGACAGCCATTAAAATATTAAAGCCAATTACGGGTTTTAATATCTTTACTGAAGAGGATCTTTATAAAAAAGTTTACGACATTCCCTGGGAAGATTATATGGACGTGAAAGGTACGCTGGCTGTAAACGCCACCGTTTTTTCAGATGTTTTTACACATTCCCAATACATTGCCCTTAAAACGAAGGATGCAATTGTAGATCGTTTTCGAGATAGGGAAGGGGAGCGACCCAATGTGGATTTAGATCATCCCACACTTCGTATTAATATTCACATAGATCGAAATATCTGTACAGTTTCATTGGATAGTTCGGGGGAATCCTTGCATAAAAGAGGATATAAAACCGAAAGTGTCCTAGCACCTATTAACGAAGTATTGGCGGCAGGAATCATTATGCTGTCTGGATGGAGTGGACAATGTGATCTCTTAGACCCAATGTGTGGGGGTGGAACAATCCTGACCGAAGCAGCTATGATAGCTTGTAATATTCCGCCAAATTTGAATCGAGAAGAATTTGGATTCGAAACCTGGCCAGATTTTGATGTAGATCTTTATGAAAAGATAGAAGAAGCAGCTCTCAAAAAGGTTCGAGATTTTCCTCATAAAATATATGGGTATGACACCGATTCAATTGCTGTAAAAAAGTCACATGAAAATATTAAAAATGCCAATCTCCAAGATTTTATTGAGGTAAGGCAACAGGATTTTTTCACAAGTGAAAAGGAAAAAGATAGTCCTATGTTCGTCATTTTTAATCCACCTTATGATGAGCGTATTTCTGTAAACGATGTTGAAGTTTTCTACAGTTCTATCGGAAACACATTAAAACGCAGTTATCCAGGCACTCAAGCTTGGATGATAACCTCAAACATGGAGGCTCTGAAATATGTAGGCCTGCGACCTTCAAAAAAAATAAAGCTCTTCAACGGAAAATTGGAAGCGAAACTAGTGCGTTATGAAATGTACGAAGGGAGTCGGAAGGCTTCTAAGCAATGATCAGTGATTGGTAAGTCAGTACGCAGTAAATCAGTAATCAATAGCGGTATTCTCGAGAACTCAAAGGTTTTAAAACCTCTGTGATGTCTTGAATCGTTTTTAAATCTTTCACTCTGCGTTGTTCTCGTCTTTGGGGTTTATTAAGCTATTCAATAGATCCGCAAACATTTAGTGGACGAGCACAGCGGTAAATGTAGGTAAGTTTTGTTTCTCCCTTTAGGGGTTGGGGGTTGCTCCTGGAATTGATTTCTTCTTAAAAATCGGAACCAAATATGAGATTGAATATCCATAACCAACCCCGAATTCACTGTAATCATAAGTTCTATTAAAACCAGGAATGTAAAGATTTCCAAAGTTTTCAGGTTCACTCTCTGCCAGTTTTCTTTTCAATTGTAAATTTATACTTAGATAAAGATTGTTGAGAAGTTCAGTCTTTACACTAAAGATAAATTCTGCCCAATGTGCTGTAAGACCTTTGAATTCCTGAGGAGTTGTCACTACTTCGGAAGGAAATACAGGGTTGTCCGTATAGATTCGGTAGCTCAATAGTTCTTGATTAAAGCTCGAAAATCCATAACGAAGACCCAAGTTGATAGAATTTCTCATTCCCAGCCAGTTTTCATAGGCATTATAGTCAAAACCTATTTTTGCATAACTACCGCTGGTTTTGGAAGAAACATAAGGTTCAATCCAGTCTTTCTTTTCGGTCCCCAATTCGAGGGCGGCATAAAACTTTTTTGTTACTCGGAAATCTCCCATTATCTCGAATCCAGAATACCCATTTTCCACGAGAGTCCGAAAGGGTTTGGCTAAATCCACACCAACTCGCAACCCGTATTTTTCAATTCGGGGCAGGGTATCAGCGACTTTTTCATTCTTTTTTTGTGCGGTGGAAATACCAACGCTAAAAAAAAGACTAATGAAAAAAAGTAAGATGTGCTTTTTTCTCATCAAGAATGGTATCTCTATTTGTTGAAATATTCAAAATCCAATTATCACTTCCTTCATTTTCCAAAATGGTTACTAAATCATTAAATTGAGCTTTAAAGCCACAGGCTCGGTTTACGTAAAGGTCTTGACGACTATAAATAAACATCACTTTATCGATATTTATTTCTGTATTAGAAGCTGTACCTCTAGTGCGAATGAAGCGGTATTTTGTGGTGTCGGAAGTTGTGCTCAATGGAATGGCAATTGAATCCGTAATTGTTTTCGCCAATACTAAAGTTGAATTTTCATAGTCTGTCTCAATACTCAGACTGTCAACTGTTTTATGAAGGTCAGGATTAGAGTTGCTGTTAAATGTGATTATCAATTTAGGTGTGGTCGCGGTCCCTTCTGGACATATATCGTCTCGAGTGCACCCATTTAAGGTAAATACTAGTACTAGAAAAAATATAATCCTTTTGATCATCGTTTTGTTTAGGGGTTGTCTATGAAAATTAGCGTTTCTCCAAAAGTACAACATTTTCTACGTGATGCGTTTGAGGAAACATATCTACGGGTTGTACTTTTGTTACTTTATATTTTGAATCTAAAAGAGCAAGATCACGGGCTTGAGTGGCGCTATTGCAGCTCACATAAACTATTTTCGACGCATCGAGATACATGAGTTGTGCCACCACATCGGCGTGCATCCCGTCTCTGGGTGGGTCTGTAATTACAACATCCGGTTTTCCGTGTATGCTAATAAATTCATTGTTGAACACCTTTTTCATATCGCCCACATAGAACTCAACATTGTCAATTTTATTGAGTTTTGCATTTTCTTTTGCTGCTGAAATAGCATCAGGCACGACTTCAACTCCAATTACTTTTTTAGCTTTTCCCGCAACAAATTGTGCAATAGTTCCGGTTCCAGTATAAAGGTCGTAAACTAATTCAGTTCCTGATAAGCCAGCAAAATCACGGGTTATTTTATATAATTCATAAGCCTGCTCGCTATTGGTTTGATAAAAGGATTTGGCATTTATCTTAAACTTCAAACCTTCCATTTCTTCAAAAATATGGTCTCTTCCGTAGAAAAGCATTATTTCTTGATCGTATAGGGTATCGTTTCCTTTGGAATTGATAACATATAAAAGTGAAGTGATTTGCGGGAATTTTTCGGCAATAGCTTCTAATAATAATATTCTATTGGCTTCGTCTTCGTGAAAGAACTGAAGCAGCACCATTACTTCCCCTGTAGAAGAAGTGCGGAGCATCAAGGTTCGTAAAAACCCTTCCTGTTTTCTGGTGTTGAAAAATGAGAGTCCTAATTCCTCAGCTTTGGCTTTTACAAAATCACGAATGGCATTGCTAGGATCGGCTTGCAGATAACAAACCTCCAAATCCAGAATCTTATCCCACATTCCTGGAATATGGAATCCAAGTGCGTTTCGATCTTCTATTACCTCTCCGCTTCTTATTTGCGCAAGTGTTAGCCATTTGCTATCACTGAAGGAGAATTCCATCTTGTTTCTATAAAAATATTGCTTCATAGAACCCAGAATAGGGAGGAATGGAGGCAGTTCAATCTTTCCAATGCGTTTTAAATTTTGCTCCACTTCTTTTTGCTTGTAAAAAAGTTGATGCTCATAACCCATGTCTTGCCATTTACATCCGCCACAAACTCCAAAATGAGGGCAGACGGGCTCTACACGTTTTTCAGAATATTTTAAAAAGGAAATTGCCTTTCCTTCATAAAAACCTTTCTTCTTTTTAAAAGTCTGTACCGTAACCACGTCGCCAGGCACTGCATTGTCAATAAACACAATGCGGCCGTCA
>JBLWTS010000115.1:0-8142 GCA_048270045.1 Aequorivita sp. | reverse complement strand
TACTCAAATTCGTATTAAGCGCTGGGATAATAAGGAAGATTATTATTTGCCTTTTGACAATGAAACTTACACCGCCTTTGCCACCCAAAACCCCGAATTCGACACCAAGATTCTTCGCTATGGATATAACTCCTTGAATACACCCTCCTCTTTGATTGACTTTAATATGGAGACCAAAGAGAAAACGGTTTTAAAGGAAACTGAAGTTCTGGGTGGAAAATTTGACAAAAACAATTATGAATCCGAACGTCTATGGGCCACCGCTTCTGATGGGAAAAAGATTCCAATGTCCGTAATATATCGTAAGGGAATAAAAAAAGATGGAAGTAATCCCTTATTGATTTATGGTTATGGTTCTTACGGTTCTACGATAGATCCTTATTTTTCTACAGTTCGTTTAAGTCTTTTGGATCGCGGATTTATTTTCGCGATTGCACACGTACGTGGCGGGGAATATTTGGGCAGACAGTGGTATGAGGACGGAAAATTGCTGAAAAAGACAAATACATTTACCGATTTTGTGGCGGCTTCGCAGTATTTGGTAGATGAGGGTTATACTTCCCCGAAACATCTGTACGCATCTGGCGGTTCGGCTGGCGGACTCTTGATGGGAGCCATCGCCAATTTAGCTCCTGATTTATACAATGGAATTATAGCTTCAGTTCCCTTTGTTGATGTTTTGACCACGATGTTAGATGACTCAATCCCTTTGACCACGGGCGAATATGATGAATGGGGAAATCCAAATGATCTAGAATATTACAACTATATTAAAAACTATTCGCCTTACGATAATGTGGAAGCGAAAAGCTATCCAAATATGCTTGTAACAACAGGTTTGCACGACAGCCAAGTGCAATATTACGAGCCTGCAAAATGGGTCGCAAAACTTCGTGATATGAAAACCGACAAACATTTACTTTTGTTTCATACCAATATGGATGCGGGACATGGCGGGGCTTCCGGGAGATTTGAATCCTTAAGAGAAGTGGCAATGGATTATGCCTTTTTGTTAGATTTAGAAGGAATCAAAGAGTAATATAAATCTTTTCCGTACCTTTGTGGCGTTTTAAATCATTCCCCAAAATATGGGTTTCAGCCTTGTGCTGAATATTGTTTTGTAACAAATCCCCTCTTTATGAAAGAAGAAATAAAAGCACACAATAATGTGTTGGAGCTTATCGGCAACACACCATTGATAAAGCTTAATAAGATTACTCAAAATATGAAGGGTAATTATTTCGCAAAAGTTGAAGCCTTCAATCCAGGACACTCTACCAAAGACCGAATTGCTCTTTATATAATCGATCAAGCTGAGAAAAGTGGAATTCTTAAACCTGGCGACACCATCATTGAAACTACCAGTGGAAATACGGGTTTCAGTTTGGCAATGGTCAGTATCATCAAAGGATATGACTGTATTCTGGCAGTAAGCTCAAAATCATCTGCTGATAAAATTGACATGTTAAAAACTATGGGTGCTAAGGTTTATGTTTGCCCCGCCCACGTTAGTGCCGATGATCCTCGTTCCTATTATGAAGTGGCGAAAAGACTTCAAAGTGAGATTAAAGATTCAGTATATATTAATCAATATTTTAATGAGCTGAATGTTGATGCTCACTATTACAGTACGGGTCCTGAGATTTGGGAGCAAACCGCTGGAAAAATCACGCATCTTGTCGCTTGTAGTGGCACTGGAGGAACTATTTCTGGAACAGCTCGTTTTCTGAAAGAACAAAATCCAAATATTAAAATAATTGGTATTGACGCCTATGGCTCGGTACTTCAAAAATACCATCAAACTCACGAGTTTGATGCAAACGAAATCTATCCCTACCGAATTGAAGGTTTGGGAAAAAATTTAATTCCAACGGCTACCGATTTTGATATTATAGACAAATTCGAAAAAGTGACGGATGAGAGCAGTGCACATACAGCACGCGAGCTTGCCAAAACAGAAGGTCTTTTCGTGGGTTACACCAGCGGGGCTGCCATGCAAGGCTTAAAACAGTTGGAAGAAGAAGGAGAATTCACTGAAGACAGTAACATTGTGGTTATTTTTCCAGATCACGGCTCTCGTTATATGAGCAAAATTTATAGCGATGATTGGATGAATGAGCAAGGTTTCTTCGATTCTGAAACAGCTGAAATCCAAAAAATAGAATATATAAAGTAGTAAATTAAAAATTATAAAGGGAAATAGAACTTTATAATTTAATATCAAATGGAAATTTAAACCAGACATTCTTTAAAAGGAGAATGTTTGGTTTTTGTCTTTTAATAAATAATTCAACTTTTTAATCGAACCGAAACCTTCTTAATTTATTCAATTCGTTATAATTAATGTCCAATCCGGTCACCAACGTAAATACGATAGATGGTAAAATAGTCCAGAAAACGGTATACCCAATTCTGTTTGCCATTGCTTTTTCCCACTTTTTGAATGACCTTCTTCAAATTGTCATTCCGTCTATTTATCCAATGCTGAAGGAGAGTTATTCATTGAGCTTCACCCAAATTGGATTTATAACATTTGTTTATCAGATGACAGCGTCCTTGTTGCAACCTGTGGTTGGTTTTCAGACTGATAAACGACCTATGCCGTATTCCTTGGCAATCGGAATGTGTTTTACAATGACTGGACTTTTATTGTTAGCTTTTGCCACCAGTTACGTCGTTATTTTAATATCTGTTGGTTTTGTGGGATTGGGCTCTTCTATTTTTCATCCTGAAGCGTCTCGGGTGGCTTATTTAGCCTCTGGTGGAAAACGAGGTTTAGCACAGTCTATTTTCCAGGTAGGAGGGAATTCAGGAACCGCAATTGGTCCGTTATTAGTAATTTTGATAGTTATTCCCTACGGACAAACCCATATTCTATGGTTTTTGCTGCTGGCTTTACTGGGAATTATTGTTTTGACTCAGATTGCACATTGGTACCAAAAGCACTTGGTTTTTAGAAAAGCAAATAAAATTAAGGTGCTGGAGTATCCACCGCGTTTGCGAAAAAAACAAGTGAAGGGTGCAATTGGAATTTTACTGGTTTTGATTTTCTCAAAATATATTTATATGACCAGCATTAGTAGTTATTTTACCTTTTACTTGATAGAAAAATTTGGTTTGAGTATCCCTGAATCCCAATTTTATCTATTCCTGTTTTTCGGTTCAGTAGCCATAGGAACTTTTCTAGGTGGACCCTTAGGCGATCGGTTTGGCAGAAAATATGTTATTTGGTTCTCAATATTAGGTTCTGCACCGTTCGCGCTTTTGCTGCCTTATGTCAATTTGTTTTGGACTGGAGCCTTAGTAGTTATGGTAGGTTTGGTTTTATCATCTGCATTTTCGGCTATCTTGGTCTTCGCACAGGAATTATTGCCAGGAAAAGTAGGAATGATTTCCGGTTTGTTCTTTGGTTTTGCTTTCGGAATTGCGGGTCTTGGATCCGCGTTGTTGGGGTATTTGGCAGACCACACAAGTATTGAGTTTGTATATAGAATGTGTTCTTTCCTGCCGTTAATTGGCGGGGTTGCTTATTTTCTACCTAATTTGCGATCAAAGTCGGTAAAGATGAAATAGTGAAATTGTAAAAAATGCTATTTTAAATCTAATTTTTGATAAGCTAACCTTCGTTCAAAACCTTGCTGTGACAAAGTGTTTATGCTTAAATAAATTATGCAAGTCATTAATATTTCGTTAAATTTGTACTCTGAAAAAATCATGATAATTGATGAAAGACTTATTCGAAAAAATCTATAAAGATAAGGGTCCGTTGGGAAAATGGGCGGAACAAGCGGAAGGCTATTTTGTTTTCCCAAAACTTGAAGGTCCCATCTCAAACAGGATGAAATTTAACGGGATGGATGTTGTTACCTGGAGTATCAATGACTATTTAGGTCTTGCAAATCATCCCGAAGTTCGGAAAGTAGATGCTGAGGCAGGAGCAAAATGGGGGTCTGCTTATCCAATGGGAGCACGAATGATGAGCGGCCATACGGAACTTCACGAACAACTTCAACGCGAACTTGCCGCGTTCGTATCCAAGGAAGCGGCTTATCTTTTAAATTTTGGATATCAAGGAATGGTTTCTACCATCGATGCCTTGGTTTCAAAAGATGATGTAATCGTTTACGATGTTGATGCCCACGCTTGTATTATTGATGGTGTTCGTCTTCATTTAGGGCAGCGCTTTACCTACAAGCACAACGATATGGAAAGTATCGAAAAGAACTTACAACGCGCTACCAAAATGGCCGAAAAAACTGGAGGAGGAATTCTTCTTATTTCTGAAGGAGTTTTCGGAATGCGAGGAGAGCAAGGAAAACTTAAGGAGATAATTGCCTTAAAGAAAAAATACAATTTCCGATTTTTCGTTGATGATGCCCACGGTTTTGGAACTCTCGGAAAGACAGGAGCAGGAGCAGGAGAGGAGCAAGGAGTACAGGATGGAATTGACGTTTATTTTGCCACTTTCGCTAAATCTATGGCCAGTTCCGGAGCTTTTATTGCTGCCGATGAAGAAATAATCAACTACTTAAAATACAATCTTCGGTCACAGATGTTTGCCAAGTCCCTTCAAATGCAATTAGTTGAAGGAGCCTTGAAACGTTTAGATATGATTCGCACGATGCCGGAATTAAAAGAAAAACTTTGGGAAAATGTGAATGCACTTCAGGGGGGGCTTCGCGAAAGAGGTTTTGACCTTGGAACTACACAAAGTTGCGTAACTCCAGTATATTTAAAAGGAAGTATTCCAGAAGCAATGGCTTTGGTAAAGGACCTTCGTGAAAACTATGGTATTTTCTGCTCTATTGTAGTATATCCAGTAATTCCAAAAGGATTAATTCTTTTAAGAATGATTCCAACAGCTACGCACGATATGGAAGATATTAATCAAACCTTGGAAGCGTTTTCGGCTATTCGTGAGCGATTGGAAAACGGAACTTACAAACGACTTTCTGCCGCCGTTGCGGAAGCGATGGGCGATAAATTATAAGATAGAACCCCATTGATCTGTGGGTGTTTAGATTAAGTATTAAAAAAACAACCGTCTCAATAGCAATATTGAAGCGGTTGTTTTTTTAAAATCGTTTTTTATTATATTAGAAGCCTAAAAAGTAAGATTAACTAAATTCGATACTATGGAAATAGTCGATTCTCTTTTGATTGTACCATTACTTTGTGGCCCCATTTTTATACTTGCTGGCCTTATATTGTCAGCTTATCCTCCCAAGAAAATTAATGGTTTTTACGGTTATAGAACTCCAAGCTCTATGAAGAATCAAGAAAGATGGGACTTTGCTCAAAAATTCTCGGGGAAGGAATTGATTAAAGTTGGTAGTATTTTGTTGTTTACCTCAGTCTTGGGGTTCCTAATAAAACCTTCTGACGGTATTGCGACAATCTTGGGCCTTGGGCTCATGATTGTTGTGGTTGTTGTTTTATTTATAAGAGTAGAAAAAGCGATAAAGGAAAGATTTCCTGAATAGATTATTTGTTTCTGCTAAAGATAATCGCACTAAGATTTTTGGTTTCTCAATTGTAAATTTTTAATCTTTTCCTTAAACATTATAGCTGCACTGGTGTAACCTCCTTCTGTGCCATCTACAAAATGGACGTGTTTTTCTGCTCTGTCTTCTATATAGCAAGACATTATAGAGGCGTGAGTGATATGCATTCCGTAAACGATTTTATTTTTTGCCTCTAAATCATCGAGTAAGATTTTCAATTCATCGATCTGTTTGTCGGTTCCCGAAATTACTGTGTTTAAAAAACCATCAAGCATGATGGTGTCGGACAATTGGGTAATTCTATATTTATATAATTTCCCTGCTTTAAAAAATTTAAAATAAAATAAGCCAATTAGGGTAACCAGCCAATTGGTTATTAAATAGAAGAAGTGATTTTTTCCAATTTTAACCTGCATCTCTTTTCTAATATTTGCGAGTGAGGAATTTAGTTTCAATTTAAGAGTTGAAATTGGATTTCGTTTTTCTAAATTACCAAAAATTAAGTCTATTTCTGCCATAATTGTACCATATACTTGGGCTTGCTCATTTTCATTATCGCAATCTACAAGTAGGCATATTACCTTTTTATCGGTTTCGTTTGGATAAATTTCGTCCCACCTGCATTCCATTCCTTGCAGATTTGGTTCTGTATTGCCGTTGTTGCTTGTTTCTTCCTTTCTAAATCTTTCTTTAATAAGCTGTTCGGCATATTTAAGTCCATTTCCTAAAACTACGGGCGTTGTGAAATATCTGTTGTGTCTAAGTTTGGTAATTTTTAAGGAAACATTATTCGCATAAACCTTTTCGACTGCTATATGACCTACTCTTAAATTCAACTTAACCGTTTTTTCAATATGTTGGCTGTAATTATTTAGAGCTATTAAAACGGGTTCTAACACCGTATTTGGAATAATAAATGTAGAACCATCTCCACCAAAAAAATAGGGGATTTTAATTTTGCTATTTACGGTTTTTAAAGTGTTTAAAACAGTTACTATACTTCCCGTGGCACTCAAATTGACGTCATTGTGAGCGCCTCTATCCACTGCGGCTGTGGAATTTTCAATATCTGTTACCACAATAGACCAGCTTTCAGGCACATTATAAAATAAGGCCTCATTCTTTAAAAGCTCCGTAAGAGGTAGAGTGTTTTTAGGAATGTTCTTATAAAAATTTTGGAATTTTTTTATTGTCATTAAAGATAGAGGTCAGTCGTTAATTGTATATAATTTGAATATGATGCAATTTTTCCTTATTGACCATTTTTTTATTAGATTATTAAAGATCGTGATCTTGCTCAGTGAACGGTTTGCCCTAAAACAGAATTCATTAAAAGATCTATTAATGCTGAAATCGCTGACCAATGAATATGCTGTTCATTTCAAATATTTATTTGATGAATCATTGTATGTAACGCTTTATTTCCAGTTGATTTCAGCTAAGTATTTCTTGCAATACCGTTTTAAACCGATTAGAGAACTCTAGAAGGTTGATCCTTGAAAATATCCATAATATTATTGCATTAATGGACATTAAAGATAATGAATTTAAATAGTTACCTCTGTCTTCCTAATATTATTTACTCCCAGATTGAGCGAGAAACCAGATTGAAAATCGACGGAAAGTAGATGTGGATATTAAATTGGTAAATAATTTATGATAGCAAGATCTGATATTTTAGTTGCTCGACCATCTCATTTTATTTATGACTATAATTTTCTTACATTATCCAAAGATTTAAACACTTCAAGTTATTTTTAAATCCTTAAAACAATGAAACTTAAAACAATTAAATATGCCCAATATGAACAGGAATTGCCACAATCTGGTAGGCATATAATAGGTCAGACCTTTAAGGAAAATATAATTGTTTATCAGGCATTTAGCCCTAACATTTCAAAATGGGCGGTAGAGAATCAACAATTTGGAGGGGGTCATTATAAGTTTACTAGAATGTCATGGATAAAGCCGAATTTTCTATGGATGATGTATCGGGCCGGCTGGGCAATGAAAGAGCATGTACAAAACATACTGGCTATAGAAATTTCAAAAAGTAATTTTGAAATATTACTTGCAGAAGGAGTTCACTCAGCTTACAATGAGAAAATTTATAGAACACCGGAAAATTGGAAGTCTAAGATGGAAGACTCTCAAGTGCGATTGCAATGGGACCCCGACCACCACCCGAATGGTGAAAAGCTTGAAAGGCGAGCTATCCAAATAGGGATTAAAGGCGAACTCCTTAAAAAATTTGCAACTGAGTGGGTAATTTCAATAGAAGATATAACAGGTTTCGTCCGGAAGCAAAAGGAAAGAATTGATGCTGGTGCGTGGGATGAATTGGAGGTAATCGAAGAGCAGAAGATTTTAATTATTAATCCCGAAATTTCCTATAAGTTAGAACTTGAAAATTAAGGAAACAGCAGCCAAGATCACCCGCCGAATCTTGTTTCATTACCTCAACAAAAGTTGTTATTTAGCCGAGATTTGAACCGTTATATTGGTTTCAAAAGCCATCAGGAGTAACTAATTGTTTGAGCGCATCCCAAAAAGTTAATCTGATACTTTTTCACATTTTTTATCGGTTTTTCAACTTTAATTACCTTCTATTCTGATATTTTATGCTTATGTGCTGAAA
>JBLWTS010000114.1:0-8218 GCA_048270045.1 Aequorivita sp. | reverse complement strand
TATACAGGTAACCCGTTTTGGTAAAATTTTACGTGAGTTGAAAAAAGAAGATATGAAAAACCTTACCAATTTGGCTCTGGACCATAATTATGCTGATCAATCTCATTTTAATAAGACCTTTCGAAAATTCTCTGGGTTCTCCCCACGTGAGTTAAAAGGAGTTTTAAAGGAGGAGATCGTCAATCTTATCGTTTAAATAAATTAATATTTTGGAAATACGATTGAATTGTGAGCACTGCAGAAAAGATTTGTCCAATTAAACCTTAGAGGCCATGATCTGTAGTTACGAATGTACTTTTTGTATGGGATGTGCCAACAATGTCCTACATAAAGCGTGTCCAAATTGTGGAGGCGGATTTGAAAAGAGACCCTTTAAGTCATTGGATTTGATTTGACATTGTTGAACCCTAAGGTTTAAATCTTGAAACCTATTTTGATAAATACCCAAGATTCTTACCAAGATTCCAGAAAGGTCAACAGGAATTTGAAGGTGATGATTTTACAGGGATTGGAAGGCAATGGTTAACTGAAAAGGAAAATTAGATAATTTTTTATGAATCTGAAAACAAGGAGTCAAGTAATTATTGGTTTGCTGTTTATGGTATTCCTTTTACTTTCGTTCAATAGAAATGATTGGGAAGGAATTAGCCCAAAAGAGAGTGCTGCCTTAATCGTTATAGATATGCAACAAGGTTTTTTTTCAAACCCGAAATACCAAGTTTATAATGAAAGCACATTGATAAGCAATGTTAATGAACTTATTGAAGTTTTCAGAGAGCATGAACTGCCTATAATATTTGTGCGCCATAATGATGAAGACTTAGTGAGAGATACAAAACCTTGGGAAGTACTTTCCGGGGTTGATTCCAGAAAGGATGATATATATGTTGATAAGACAACACCCGATTCTTTTTATAAAACGAACTTATTAAATGTTTTAAAGAAGAAAAATATAGATTCCATCATTATCGTAGGGCTTCAAACAGATTTATGTATTGATTCGACCTGTAAAAGTGCTTTTGGCAAAGAAATTTCTACAATTCTGGTAAGTGATGGTCATAGCACCTATGACAATTCATTTATGAAAGCTGAAAAAATTATTGAATATCACAATAAGATCATAGGACAGTGGTTTGCCAAACTGGAAACAACCAATGAAATTCTGGATAACTACCGCTGAACGGGTAGGGGGATAGGTTTTGGAATAAATAGGTAACGTTAGGTATAGTGCACTATGGTGCATATGATTTAACAATAGTTGACCCCTGTAATAGGGAAAAGATTGTTTTTGACCACCTATGTAGAAGTTTTTTGTAAATTTTTATATTCATCTATTTGCGCAGTTAAATGATTGCGTGTAAATTTGCAGTCAAATAACTGCATTATGAAATTAAGAAGAGATGTATTTCAGGCTATTGCCGATCCGACCCGAAGAACTATTATAACATTAGTTGCTGCCGGTGCCATGACACCAAGTGCCATTGCTGAGAATTTTGATTATTCCCGACAAACCATTTCCAAACACATTCAAATTCTTACAGAATGCGAAATATTGGAACAAGAGCAGAAGGGGAGAGAAATCTATTACCAATTGAACCCAGACGGGATGAAACAAATAGCAGATTTTATAGAGCCATTTAGAAAGATGTGGGATGCCCGTTTCAATAAATTGGAATCTATAATGAAATCGCAGATTCCTGAACACAACAAATAGAATGAAAAGGAAGTGAAAAAACACATCAATCAAAAAATGGGATAACCAATGGAGCAAAAAACCAACATTAATGCCTTGGATGGCAAGCAAGAACTTACAATCACCAGAGAATTTGACCTTCCAATTGAACTTGTTTACAGGGCTTATACAGATCCAGAACTCTTAGGGCAATGGATGGGAACGAAAGTGATAAAGCTAGAAAACAAAAATCACGGGAGTTACCAGTTTGAAACTTCGCAAAACGGAAATGTGGTATTCAAGGCAAACGGCACTATCCATAAGATTATTCCCAACCAAGAAATAGTAAGGACTTTTGAAATGGAAAATATGCCGGTAGGTGTACAGTTGGAGTTCTTGAATTTTGAAAAAATCACAAAGGACAAAAGCAAGTTAACCATTCAGATTATTTATAAATCGGAAGAACATCGAGCCGAGCAACTTAAACTGCCCTTCGCTTATGGTTTAAATATGGCTCATAATAAACTTCAAAAAACCCTAAAACCCAAAATTTGATACTATGAAAATTGAAGAAATTAAAACCTATCTACTCCAGAACCTTGAAAACTTACAATTAACCGAAGCTGAAAATGATCTTTTCTTTATGCACAAAAAGAATGATAAACTTCCGTTTGCTACTTTAATTACGAAAGATAATGAATATGATGCTGTATCAAACCTTAACAGAGGGGGCTTCTTTAGACTTAATTTTTGTGTAGATAAAGACACCTTTGAATCCTTATTTGAAGAACTTCCTAAAAGTAAAAAGCTTGAAGCTTATATGCATCTTGGTATTGACTTCACCCAAGAGGACACGCTAATGCCCCATCCAACTTATGGTTCTATGAATTGGGTGTGTATTATTAACCCTTCAAGAAAAACGTTTGAAACATCAATTGAAAAATATTTAAAACAATACTATCAAAAAATAAATTAAAATGAAAAATAGGAATAAAATTATCTATTGGGCAGTTACCATCTTTCTATCATTTGGAATGTTAGCTGGCGGGATACAGCAATTACTCCAAATTGGTGGCTATAATGAAATCATAACACAATTAGGCTATCCTCTTTACTTATTAAGCATTCTTGGGGCCTGGAAAATACTAGGTATCATCGCCATTTTAATTCCTAAACAACCTTTGCTTAAAGAATGGGCGTATGCCGGGTTTTTCTTTGCAATGTCTGGAGCGTTTATTTCGCATTTGGCCGTGGGACAGTCCTTGGTTGATGCACTGCCTTCGTTAATTTTAATGGTGGTAACGGTTTTATCTTGGTATTTCAGGCCAGCTGACAGGAAACTTATCACCACCAATTAAGCGATATCATTATGGAAAAAGTAGATCGTTACATTGAAAAGATCAAGAACTGGAAAGAAGAAACCATCTTATTGAGAGAAATCTGTTTAGAATGTGGACTGGAAGAGGATTTTAAATGGATGCATCCTTGTTATACATTTCAGGGTAAAAACATTGTACTCATCCACGGTTTTAAAGATTGTGCCTTGTTATTTCACAAGGGAGCTTTATTAAATGACGCTAACTGTCTTTTAATTCAACAAACTGAAAACGTACAATCAGCTCGGCAAATTCGATTCAAAAACAAACAGGAAATTATTGGACTAAAAGCAGTTATCAAAACCTATATTTTTGAAGCCATAGAAGTAGAAAAAGCAGGATTGGAAGTAAAGTTGAAAAAGACTTCGGAGTATGAAGTACCTCTGGAACTTGAAGAGGCATTAAAAAACAATCCCGAGTTAGAAACTGCATTTTACAACCTGACTCCGGGACGACAAAGAGGGTATTTACTTTACTTCTCAGAGGCAAAACAAGCTAAAACACGGATTTCGAGAATTGAAAAATTAACATCAAAAATATTAGAGGGATAAGGCCTAAATGATTGATAAGCCTAAACTATTTTGACATACCTACTCGAAAGCAACCAAACTGGCAGTGTATCGATTTTTTTATACGTAAAATCCTTCACATCACTTTAAAAGTCAGAGAGTGAATGGCTTCATACAGATAGGAATTAAAGAAGAAATTTGTGAAATTATTAATTAAAAAGGGCTTATTTCTATTAAATCGCTGTTAGCTAAATTTCCAACAAGTAGAGATCCTTTTTAAAAAAAGTTTAGGGGACAGGTGGCACTTTATTATATTTATAAAACTAAAAAAATGAATCAATGATAGTTTTCAATTTGCTACTCCTTACCCACTTCATAGCGTTTCTCCTCTTTTTGGCACAGTTGGCAGTGTTGTTTCCGGAACGTGAAAAACAACTACATGCTCCATATTTAAGCATCGTGGTCGTGAAACAGAAACCATTTAATAGAAAAACAGTTTATAACCTGTAATTTATAGAGACCAACATCGTTAAAACATAATAACAATATTTGCTTAAAATTTGTAATTAACGGTATGAAAAACATCAAAATATACGGCGCTAGACAGAACAACCTAAAGAACCTTAACTTAGAGCTTCCTAAAAACAAGATCACTGTTTTTACTGGAGTTTCCGGCTCGGGAAAATCCTCATTAGTTTTTGAAACCATTGGGGCATAGGCACAACGCCAAATCAATGAAACGCAAAACAGCTTCCTAAGAAATCGCTTAATGCGTTTTGGGGTGGCCGATGTTGATAAAATAGAACATCTCAATGTGCCGGTGATCATCAACCAAAAACGATTGGGCGGGAATGCCCGTTCTACGGTTGGGACAGCAACCGATATTTACGCTTCATTGCGTTTGTTGTTTTCCAGATTGGGAAAACCTTTTGTTGGATATTCAAATGTGTTTTCTTTCAATCATCCACAAGGTATGTGTCCTACCTGTATTGGCTTGGGCTATACCAGCAGTATCGATGTGGAAAAATTATTCGATAAAAGTAAATCCCTTAATGAAGGAGCAATTATATTCCCTACTTTTCAGCCTGGAGGTTATCGGTGGCTGAGGTATGTAAATTCAGGATATTTTGACAATGATAAAAAACTGAAGGAATATACCAGTAAAGAATGGGATATATTGCTGAATTCACCAGAGCACAAATCTAAAAATCCGTTAAAAGATTGGGGAAAAACAATGAAGTATCTGGGCGTACTGCCCCGGATTGAAAGGGATTTTCTCAAAAAAGACTCGAAAGAAGAAAAGCTACGAAAAGGAGATTTACAGAAAATTATTTCAACAAATATTTGCCCTGATTGCAAAGGGAAAAGGTTAAACAAAAAAATTCTGTCCTGTAAAATCGAAGGTAAGGACATAGCAGATTGTACGGCACTTTCCATAGATGATTTATTGTTGTTTATTCAAGGTATTTCTTCAAGCACCTATGAAACTGTCATAAACGAACTCACAAAAAACTCCAAAATTTAATGACCATTGGTCTTCAGTATCTGACGTTGGATAGAGGTACCAATACCTTGTCCGGTGGCGAATCGCAACGGATTAAAATGGTACGGCATCTTGGGAACAGTCTGGAAGATTTGCTGTACATTTTTGACGAACCCAGTATTGGATTACACCCACAGGATTTGGATAATATTTCAAAAATCATTCAAGAAATAAAAGAAAAGGGAAACACCGTTTTGATCGTGGAGCACGACCCTGACCTGATCAAATTAGCAGACCACGTTGTGGATTTAGGCCCACTTTCCGGGGTAAATGGAGGAGAAATTATATACGAGGGAAATTTTCAGGATTTAAAAAATTCCAAAGGAAAAACCGGGCAATATTTTTCACTTAAAAGAGACATAAATCATAATCCGAGAGAAGTATTTAAAACAATAAAAATTAGTAATGCCAATTTAAACAACCTTAGAAACGTTTCGGTTGAAATACCCAAAAACCTATTAACGGTTGTAACAGGGGTAGCGGGTTCGGGTAAAAGCACACTAATTGGAAAAGTATTGCCACAACAATTTCCGGAAGCAAAGATTATTGACCAATCACAGATTGGTGGAAGTTCCAAGTCCAATCTATTAACTTATTTAGGAGTTTCTGATATCGTAAGAAGTTTGTTTGCCGAAGCCAATAATGTAAGCATTAAGCTGTTTAGCAGTAATAGCGAGGGAGGATGTAAAAACTGTAAAGGACTTGGTGTGGAGAAAATAGATCTAGCTTTTATGGATGATGTGGAAGCACCTTGTGAGGTATGCGGAGGAACGGGATTTAAACCCAAGGTTTTAAAATATACGTATAAAAACAAGAATATCGTAGAGGTGTTGAACTTAACCACTTTGGAGGCCAATTCATTTTTTGATAGCGAAGAGTTAACAGCGCATTTTGACCTGCTCATTGACCTGGGATTGGACTACTTGAAATTGGGGCAGCGCTTAAAAAGTTTTTCGGGCGGGGGAAAGACAAAGGCTAAAATTGACGAAAGAGCTGAAAGATAGGGATAATTTAATTGTATTGGACGAACCAAGCACAGGACTCCACCCAGCCGATACCGATAAGCTAATGAGCTTGCTGAATAAACTGGTTGACCAAGATAATACGCTTATCGTTATTGAACATAATTTAGATGTTATTTCCAAGGCGGATTGGGTAATCGATATTGGAATAGGAGCTGGAAAATACGGAGGAGAAGTGATCTTTGAGGGAACGGTTAAAAGGCTATTAAACCAGAAAGAATCACCAACCGCCAAATATCTAAGGGCATATTTGGGGCGGTAAAACTTTTTTTTTGATAAGTATGACTATTGGCAAAGTCCCTTATTGCTCCAAATTATATCTTGCAGCTTCCCATCCAATGATAGCTGATTTTCTTGTACTTCCCCAAAAATAGCCACCCATTTCTCCTGAAGATCGAATGACTCTATGACAAGGGATTAAAAAGGCTACAGGATTATTACCGATAGCCGTGCCAACTGCTCTTGAAGCGTTTGGTTTGCCAATTTCTGAAGCGATTGAACCATATGTTGACAAATTAGCCCAATACAGGAGTTAATGTATAAAGAAATGCCGTGTAAAGAAGTTTATAAAATGAAAACCAGTCATTCACCATTTTTTAGTAAGCCAAAAGAATTGGCGGACACCTTAATTGAGATTTCAAATACGAATTAATATGAATTGGTGTTGACAATTATGTTGACATCGCCTTTAATGTAGGTACTTCTCCCCATTCATCTTTTAATTTTGTTTGCATTATTATCTGTGAAGTCCCTCCTGTTGATAATGCCAAGTCCATAATTGTTTTGAATTCAAATGATGTATTATAAACTAACAAATTTTTGGGCAGTTAATTAAAAGGGTTTGTTTATGTGTTACAAGAGATATCCTCCATGCGATGCCCTAAAAGGGGTGGTTCAATATTTTTGGAGTACTGAAATTGAGTGTGATCATTGTAATTTTCAAATAAATACTTATGTGGATGACTCCAGTGGGATTATTTTTCATCATAGCGAGGGTAGGGGTGTATTGCGTACCTCAAAGACGTCGCTTCCCAAAGCGATGATTTATGGACAAATAACATTTCCTTCTGCGGCATTTTCTACTTCTAGTTTTTCGGTTGTAGGTATTTTATTTTATCCTTATGTTTTGAATGGTTTGTGGGGATTTAATGCTTCGGGTATGACCAACACCGTTCGCGATTTAGAGGATGTTTTAAATGTAGGCAGTCTCACAGATACTGTAATAAACACGGAAAATGTTCAGGATCAAATAGCGATTATTTCGGACTTTCTTTTAAAGTTTGTAAAAAGGGGGGAAGTGGGCGGAAATTGGGTGAAAGATGCCGTCTCATATATTAAAGCGCATAATGGGTTGCTGAGAGTTTCGGAGGTTAGTGACTATTTTAAGATATCGGAAAGAAAACTTGAAAGGGATTTTAAGGAGAGAATAGGAGTGACTCCGGTTCACTACCTTCAAATATGTAAGTTTCGAAAGGTATTGCAGGAAATAAGAAGGGATGAGGTTAGAATGACCAGCTTGGCCTTTGAATACAATTATAGCGATCAACCGCATTTTAACAGGACATTTCGCAAATTTTCAGGTTTTTCACCTCGGCAGTTAAGGTCTCTCCTAAACGATAATGTGGTTAACCTGATTGTTTGATCGCCTAATAAATATGATTTTAAAATCATTTACTATGCTGGAAATACGATTAAATTGAGAGGAATATTATGTCTAGATACTCGAAAATTTGGCACCTCGTGGATTTGGGAAAAAAGGAGAAATATACCACGATTTATCTTACGGAAAATATAAATCGCATCTAATGCAACGAATTCCATGGTTATAGAATCTCCTAGAGAATTGCACCAATGTTTAGATAGATCAACAAAAAGAGTTTATAGACTCCTTGCGAAGTTGGATAGAATAAACATTGCACATATTTTTGATAGAGAAAATTCAACCATTGTTATCTAATCTATTTATGTCATCATCTAAAAAGAAATATCTATTTGAATCAGAAAGACTGGGATTTCGGAATTGGATAAAAGCCGATTTAGATGAATTTGCCAAAATAAATGCGGATTTTGAGGTTATGGAATATTTTCCAAAAATA
>JBLWTS010000113.1:0-8386 GCA_048270045.1 Aequorivita sp. | reverse complement strand
GGGGAGGTTTGAGTATAGGTCGGGTATTAAAAATACAATTAAGTTATTGTCACTATCAACTCTGGCAACAATTCCATTAGCGTCATTACCATTATTGACGTTATATACTTTTTGCCATTCAACCTCTCCTCGGGCATTATATTTAGCGACGAAGTTGATGTGGATATATTGGTTATTAACAATTTCTCCAAATTGGCCAGTGGAATAGGTATTGTTTTGGGAATCATAAGTGGCATCGAGCATATTTGTATATGAAGCTGACAAGGGGGTATTATACACCGCGGTCCAGTCTGGATTATTGGGGCCGGAATTGAAGGGCATTTTTACGGTCTCGAAAACCCCGCCTTTGGAAGTGTAATAATTTTTTAGAACAATAAAGACATTGTCGTCGTTATCCAAGGCGAGCCCCATGAACCCACCAATACTCTCGGTACTGGAATAAGATTTTAGGTAGCTTGTTTCCAGGAGCAGAGTTCCATTTTCATTATACCTTAAAATTCGAATGCGTCTGTCCTGAGTTCCTTCATCATATCCGAGGCCTGCGATAATAGGTAAATCATTGTCATCCAGGATTATTTCGGCATTTTGTATTTGGATAATATTTTGATTTTCTTCAATCCAGTTTTCCTCTCCGTTATCGGCATAGGAAATTAGCAGTAAACCTTCATTGACCCAATTTCCGGAATGCGTACCCACGACATATATTTTATTTTGGCCTGCAATTTTCACATCACTTCCCGCAGTGAAATCATCATTAAATTGTCCTGCACGATAGGTTTTGACCCATAGTTCATTACCACTTGCATCATATTTAACTGTACCCATTCTCGTGGCGGTAGTGATATCAAAAGCACCGGTAACGATTACATTTCCGTTCATATCGAACCCGACACCTGCGGCTTCGGAATGGGTTTTAACCATTTCGCTCGTTGGGTCTGTTTCGTCTAAATTTCTTTCAAAAAGGAATGATTTTCTCCATATTTGATTACCGTTAGCATCATATAAGATTGTCAAATAGCCTTGCCAATATCCTTGGTTTGTGCCTTCAACAGCAGCGTAGCCGGTAATGGCGATATTTCCCAAGGAGTCTAAGGCGATGGCTTTTGGTTCATTCCAGGAGGCTGCAATTGGATTGGTATCTACTTTTGACCACACAAGTTGACCGGTTGAATTATATTTTAACAATAAGTATTCCACCGAGTTGCCCGTGTAGGTGATCCCTCCAATGAATATTGAGTCATTGGAATCAATAATTAGGGTTGTGGGCACGTCTAGCGCGGAAGAAGTGCCATTATATGTTGATGACCAAAGTTGGTTACCACTATTTTGGTCATATTTTATTGTAAATACATCTGAGTCGGATCCATTCCAGATTACTCCAGTTGCTATTGGATTGTCCGATTGATCCAGTGCAATTTTTACTCCGAATTCAACTGCATATAAGGAACCTGGTTGTCTATTTTCCCAAATCACATTTCCATTGGTGTCTATTTTCACAGTTATGAAATCGCCTTTGGGGCTACTGACATTAGCACCAACACCTGTAATATAGGTATTTCCTGCGGCATCTGTTATGCTGGCGAAGGGCGTATTCATTCCCGTTCCAGGATGTTCTAAAAACTCATAGTCATTATTTCGACCGGCCAGTCCATGTTTTTGGTTCAATATATAATTTGAAAAGAAGGATTTGTTCTCTTGCTGAGACGAATTATCGAGGTGATAGGATTCTAACATCGATAGAATTCCTTGGTTTGTTGATTGACACCGACTACTTATTGCAATTGGGATTTCGCTGGAATTCTTTTGGGCGACTGCAGGCGACACGAACAAGATTGCAGGAAAAATTATTATATAACCGATTTTTTTGAACAGGAATTTGAACATGATTTATAGTTTTTAGGAGTAAAGGGTTAGAGAGATTATGGACTTTAATTTTTAAATATCTATGCACTCATAGCCAAATTTAGTAGTATCATACTATAATTTAATAAATTTTGTGTTGACAAAAGCGTTGACAATTGAAAAACCGTTCAATAGGGAATGAGGGAATCGTGGGGGTTGTAAGGGGATGGGGGGGTATAAAGAGTCTAAAAATATCTTCGGTATGGATTTCGGGAATTTTAAATATCCTAGCTTATGCTGTTCCCGGAAACTTAATCAAGTTTAGTTTTGGGATAACCTCATCATTTCTTCTAAGAGGTTTTCTGGGGATTGGTCTTTTGTTAGGTGCTTGAGAGAGTCCTTCTCGGTCATTTTATATGCTGTGCTCCCTGTAATACGCAGTTCTTCGACGTTTTTGATAGTAGTTTCCATGGCGACAATGTTTAGTAATCTTCTCATTTGATCTGAGTTTAAATGTGGAGTTCCTTTTGACTTTAGGAAGGTGCTAAAATATTTTATATATTTCATGGTTTCGGATTTGTTCCAAAATTATGGAATAATTCCAATACATGTTGTTTAGGGGTGGAAAATAATATGAGATTGCTTCACTTCGTTCGCAATGGCGTGGTGTGACCAGATTGGCTTGCAGATATGTTTTGCGGAACGAAACGGAACGACTGACGAACATCGCTTTACCTGCCTTCCGTGAAGTTAATGGTTTAACTAAGTTGTTGTGATGTGTTGTGCTGTGAGGGCAATGGCAAAAAGCATTGGCAATAATTTGATTTTGCTTTAATGGAAAGCTCTAAGGCTAATCAAATTATTGCCTATGCTGAAGGGAACCGAAGGCTCTTACGGTTGAAGGAGTGTAGCCTGCGGAACGAATGAAAGCGTATGTGCCGGAGGTGGGGCATTTGATTATTTGTTCTTCTTTGTTTTTGCTGTTTTGGAGTGATAATTATAGTCTTTGGGTGAAATTGTTATAAAATGTTATGTGAATACGGTTTTCCGTAATAAAGTCAATTATATTTTAATTAAGTTTGAATTCGATAGTGTTATGATTACTTACATGGGTTTCGTTTATATGTGATATATACGCCTTGAATGGTTGTGATGCTCCGGTTATATCCATGTTGCCTGTCATTTAAGGAGATAAGATCATAAAGAAAAATGTACGCTTTTTTCAATTTCTTTCGGACACTTAAGCGGATCTGAACAACATAGCGGAATCGAGTAAAAAGACTTCCAATCAATACGCAAGCAACGTCGGAATCGGTCCGATGCCTTGAGCAACAGAGCGGAGCAACGCCGAAACTTTAGCTCGGTTGCGGAATTTAGGGAAGGAGAATGAAATTTCGGAAACCCACTGACAAAGTCGGTTTCCAATGACCAAGCAGTTACTGTGCGGAACAAGGATGGAAACAGCGCACAAAAACGCCAGGCAACATCGGTTATAGGCAATGCGGGATAAATGCTTAATCCAAAAGCAGTCGTATATTTGCTATGTCGCCAAAATTTCATTTTGACGACAACTGAAAAATAAGATAAAAAATAAAATTTTGGCTTCTTGCGAGCCCGAAAATGATTGCATTTTTGCCCCGCACTGCCCATAACCCAGCCCGTTGGCAACAAGCTTAAAAAACATCACTTTAACAAATGAGTAAACCTAAATTAAATAATGATGAAATTAAGAAACTCTTTAATGAGTTATTTGATGAATCAAAATTTACACCGCAACAAAGAGGTTTCGAATTTGAAAAACTAATTGAGGCTAAACTTGATAATGATAACCTAAACCCACGTGCGAGTTACAAGCCTAAAGGTGAGCAAGTTGATGGTTCATTTTTTTGGAAAGGACAGACTTATTTACTTGAAGCTAAATGGGTAAAAGAAAAATTACCAGCTTCTAGTATTTATGCATTTAAGGGAAAATTAGATGGTAAATTTCATACTACAAGTGGAGTTTTTATAGCTATAAACGGTTACAATGAGGATGTTGAGGATGCTTTGAAATTCGGCAAGTCTTTGAACATTTTGTTATTTGATAAAAATGATATTTCATTAATATTTAATAACGAAGTAACCTTTTTGGAAGTATTGAAGTTTAAACTACGAGAAGCTGGAGATACTGGCAGTTTAAATGTACCTTATAAATTAAAGAAGAAAGTTGAGAGTCTTTGGGAATCCAAAAATCTGAAATTTATTAATCTTTCATCTTTTACTAAAAAGTATGCAACGGAAACATTCTTGGAGGATTTATTAATATTTGTTGAAGGACAAAGTGATGTTCCACTAATTGACAATCTTTTAAAACCTTTAGAATCTGATTTTTATATTTCTTACAAAATAGTCGTTTTAGAGGGCTCTTCAAATATTAGACAATTACCTGCCCTTTTAAACTTATATGCAAAGTATAACCAGACAAAGGCATTAATAGTATTTCTTGATGGTGATAAGGCTACATCTAAAATTAAAAGTTTAGTAGATAATATTTCTGACCAACTAGAAAACTCATCCATCCCAGTATACACCAAGTTCTTTTTTATAGAAGAAAAACTAAAGGATAAATTGAAGATTGCGCAGACAGCAATCGATAAAAAAGACTTAAATGAAATTACAGACTCACAAGTATTTAAAGAATTGCACAATTTAATCACAAATATCGAAGAGGATTATTTCGACCCCGAAGTAGATATTCCTATGGAGGGGTTTAATGCTGCAATGAATAGAGCTGAATGGAATTATGAAAAATCAGAAATCACCTTTGCAGAAGATACAGGTCACGATACAATAATTAATAAGATTGAAGATTTAATTCAGTATTTAAATGAAGCGATGGTTAGCGAAATGGACGGAAGAATGCCGTTGTATTGGTTAAAAGAGCAAGATTATTTGGACTATGACACGGATGTAAGAGAATATTTGCATCAATATTACTATGAAGAATTGAAAAAATTAAAATGGGACGTCAATGCTCTTTAAAAACAAAAAAAGCCAGTTGCCAACATTGCTATAAGCAATGCGGGAAAAGTGCCGAACCGAAAAGCAGTTGTATATTTACGAAGTCGCCAAAACTTTTTGGCGATTAGAATAATAGGAAATTAAAGAACAAAAGTTTTGGCTTATTGCGAGTTTGAAAATGATTGCTTCTTTGCCCCGCACTGCTCATTGCCGAGACATAAAACATTGAGGAAAACCAAAAATCCCATCGAAATTTTAATACTAAATAAACGTAGTAGAATAATTCAAAAACTTTTAATAAACTAAAACCCAATATATAGAATGACTTTAATACCAAAATCCGAAATTAGAAATGTAAAAGACTTGACACCGGAAGAAATTCAGAGAGCCTACGATTACTTACAAGGAGCAGTCTATTGTTGGTGCAAAAATAGAAAGGATGAATGGTTTTCAGCAAGAGAACTTTTCGGAGGAGAAAATTTTGACTGGAATGGAACACCAATCATAAAACTATATGATAAACACAAATCCAAAGGAAAAATGGATGATGATGCAATAAAAGATGCTGGAAAAGATGTTGGTTGGATTTTAAAAAAAGTTGTAGATGACGATGGTAGAAACTTTGAAACAAAAAAAGAAGATTTAATTAGAAAATATCGCTGGATAAAGTAAAAAACATTTTACAAGCTGTATAAAAAAGATAGCGCAAATAAGTGCTAAACCTAGTGTTCCAAATATATTTACGAGGTCGCCAAATCTTTTAATTTACGCCACTTTTTTATATTTAAGAAGTCGTAGTCCTGTGGTAGGCTTTTAGCAATTCCGAAGGGTGAGGGACAAAAGATTTGGATTGTGGATAATCCGAAAGATAATTGCTTGTTTTCAGCCCGAATTCTTTTATGCCAACCTTGCGAGACATAAAAACTAACTCTACTAAAAACCTAAAACTCCTATAACATATGTATTCAAAAGACTTTCGGAAATTTGTGAAAAATGGACTAGATAAATACTTTATCGGCACAGGAAATCCAAATTCAGATTTATTATTTATTGGAAAGGAATCTGCTATTTCAAAAGAAAATATGCAGGATCGGAAATTATACAAGAGAAATGCAGCTGACTGGGATGAACATATTAAAAATAATACCTGTGAAATTTTAAGTTATCCTGTAGATGAAAATCATATATTCAGAAAGGAAAAAAGTTGGGGCAAAAATACTTGGAGTAAATATCAGGAACTCAAAAACGTAATTTACCTAGATGAAAAAAGACCTTATTTTATTGATTTCCTTGAAAAGGTGTTTACCACAGAAATTAATGATGCTCCAGATAGAAAGACTGCAACGGCTAACAAGAGTTCCTTAAATGAACGAAAAACATTATTTAAGGAATCTGATTTTATTCAAAAATTTCCAGTTGTTGTGTTAGCTTGTTCTAACTACATTCAAAATAATGATGATGTACGTGAGATTGATAACATATTTAGGGTAAAATACTGTGAGAGGGAAAGCAAAGTTTTCAGCAAAACAAATTGGTTTTTTACTCATTACAATGATGATAAAACGAAACTTGTTATTCACACAAGACAATTAAGCGCGAATGTAAAAACCGATTTGTTAAATGATATGGGAAGAGTTATTAGAGAGCATTTAAAAAAGCTTGAATTGATTGAATGAAATTTAGTAGCATAACAAGTTATTCTAAACATATAACCCCCTATAAATTAAGACAACCGTGAATTTTAATGACAAAAATGACTTAAAGAAATACGGTTTTGTAGGTTTTAAATCTGTCACAGAACTTTGGACCGACAAAACGAGCATACCAAGAATTAAAGGAGTTTACCTCGTAATCAATCCGACTTTCAAAAAGACTGAATTTATTAATCCAGGAGTCGGAGGTTTTTTTAAGGGTAAAGATCCCAATGCTTCAATAGCGGACCTGAAAAGCAACCACGTAGAAAACTCTCAAGTTGTATATATTGGAAAGGCGGGAAGTCCAATTGGACAAGCTACATTAAACTCACGACTTGGACAATATTTGAGATTTGGGGAAACAAAAAATGTTGGACATTGGGGTGGTAGATTAATATGGCAACTTAAAAACCATAACGACTTAATTTTTTGTTGGAAGCCAACTCCAAAAGATGATCCAAGAGAAATTGAAAAGCATTTATTGAGCGAATACATTAAACAATTTGGTGTGAGACCATTTGCAAACCTGACCGGATGAGACCTGATGAATATGAACATTTTGTAGCAGAACACTTTGAAGCAAAGGGTTATAGAACGACCGTTTCACAATACTCAAATGATTACGGTGTTGACATTTTTGCGACTAAAGGCAAGGAAAAAATAGCAATTCAAGCGAAAATGTTTGGTGGTTCATCTCGACCAATAAACAGACAAATGGTTATGGAGCTTCACGGTGCAAAAGACTACTTCGCTTGTACGAAGGCGATTATTGCAACAGATGGAAGAATCATTGAAAATGCCATGGAAGTTGCTAAAAAGCTAAAAATTGAGATTTTGAATGTGCCAGCAATTCGGACTAAAATTATAACTAAGAAGTCAACTAAATCGAACTCATTTGAAAACATTTGGGAGAAATATGTAATACCAATGGAAGGCAGAACAATCAAAAGACCAGATGGAAAGACAAACAAAATCGAAAAAGTAGATTGGTCAGGAATTCAACGTATTACTTCAAATGGCAAACCTCAAAGAATAAAAATTGAGATATTTAAAAAGACAATAAACCACCTTCTAGAAAATGGCGAGATTACTCGATCTTACATTAACGAAGAATTCAAAGACAGAGCTTCTTCAGGCATTGTTTTAATTCTTGGGCAAATAGGGATATTTGAGATTACAAACAGACCGACTGGACTGAAAATGAAAAAATAACGGGTCCTAATAGCGGAATCCTATAATAGGAATGGATAAAAAAAATAAAATACCGAGTTGGGAATTAGAACCATTACTAGAATTTGGTAGGGATATACGCAAACTTGATAACTACTTTAATCAGTTTAAGAATTCTATCACTTTCAATTCGAATTTGCCACAGCTTTTTGATGTTTTAAATGAAGTCGCGAGTTTAATTGACACAAAAGTTGATATTTTAGATAGGGATTCTGCACAAACCACAGCAGATTTTGCCCAAATTGAATTGGAGAATGACTTTTCATTTATTCATGGGCAGTGGTCAATTTTATTATACACCAATTTAGAGTCTTTAGTAAAGAAATTGGTAATTAATAATATTATTCACACAGATTTTGAGAGATTAGATGTTTTTAAGAAAATTAAATTAGGAAAGTTTTCAGACCTCACTTTGCCCGTGAGACAAGATTTAATTTATCGTCATTACGAATTTAAAGTCTCAAGTGGAAAAGGTTATGGAATAAAAAGGTTCGAAGCCATATTAAGACCGTTTGCGTATGATTGGGAATCAAGAGATATAACGTATCCACCCCACCAACCCCATATTGATTTCCATTCATTCTTGCCATAGGTTTGCCCAAAACTAATATTTAAAATGA
>JBLWTS010000112.1:0-8767 GCA_048270045.1 Aequorivita sp. | reverse complement strand
GCTGATGGTTGGTGGAATGGATAAGTACTTCCAAATAGTAAAATGTTTTCGGGATGAAGATCTACGCGCAGACCGTCAGCCAGAATTCACACAGATAGATTGTGAAATGGCCTTTGTAGATCAGGAAGATATTCTGAATGCTTTTGAAGGGCTTACAAGACATTTATTAAAAGAGATAAATGGCGTGGAAATCTCCGAATTCCCCAGAATGACCTACGACGAAGCCATGGCGAAATACGGAAACGACAAACCAGATATTCGGTTCGGGATGGAGTTTGGAGAATTAAACGAAGTAACTCAACACAAAGATTTTAGCGTCTTCAACCAAGCCGAATTAGTAGTTGGAATCGCTGTTCCTGGCGGAAATAAATTCACTAGAAAAGAAATCGATAATTTAATCGATTGGATAAAACGCCCACAAGTTGGCGCCCTTGGAATGGTTTACTCCCGTTGCAATGACGACGGAACTTATAAGTCTTCCGTAGATAAGTTTTACGATCAAGACGATTTGGCAAAATGGGCTAAAGCAACAGGCGCAAAAGCAGGTGATTTAGTTTGCGTGCTTTCTGGAGATAAAAATAAAGTGAGAGCTCAGTTAAGCGCCTTGCGTATGCACTTGGCAGAAGAACTTGGTTTAAGAGATCCAAAAGTATTCGCACCCTTATGGGTTGTGGATTTCCCACTATTAGAATGGGATGAGGAGACTGAGCGTTATTATGCCATGCACCATCCTTTTACTTCTCCAAAACCCGGCCAGCTCCAACTTTTGGCCACCAAACCGGGTGAAGTGAAAGCCAATGCCTACGATTTAGTTTTAAATGGAAACGAAATCGGTGGAGGGTCTATCCGGATTCACGACAGGGAAACCCAAGCAAAGATGTTTGATTATTTAGGATTTACTCCTGAAGAAGCAAAAGCCCAGTTCGGATTTTTGATGGAAGCCTTCCAATACGGCGCCCCTCCACACGGCGGGATTGCGTTTGGACTGGACAGATTGGTGGCAATTCTCGGCGGTCAGGAAACTATCCGCGATTTTATCGCTTTCCCAAAAAATAATTCTGGCCGTGATGTAATGATTGATGCACCTGCCCCAATCGATGATAAACAGCTACAAGAACTTCATTTGAAAGTTCAAATAAAGCAATAAAGAATAAAAAGATGAAATATTTTCTAATTATACTTTTCTTTCTAGTCGTTATAGGCATTGGAATCGGGTTTTATTTAAAATCGGATGATCCCGCAACTGGCGATTTGTTAATAGGGCTATCATTAATGGCCGGTTTTTTCGTATTGATGCCAGTTTTTGTTTACCACCGATGGAAAGACAAAAATGTTAAGGATTATATGCTGAATAAGGAAAACATAATGAAAATGCACGATTACCAAAACAAAAAAGATTGATGGTAATGGCAGGTTTTAAAAAAAAACAGATGTATTTAACAAACGAAATTGGAAATATTATACATTTGTAATGCGTAATTAATTTATTTCTTATTTACAATGGAAGGAACAGTAAAGTTTTTTAATGAATCTAAAGGTTTCGGTTTTATTACTAACGATGACACCGGCAAAGACATTTTCGTACACGTTACCGGCTTGAATGGCGAAGCCCTAAATGAAGGTGACAGGGTAGAATATGTTGAAGAAGAAGGCAGAAAAGGACGTGTTGCGGCTCAAGTTCGCAAAATTCACGACTAAAAAGACTTATATAGTATGGAATTTGGGCCTTTCAGAAATGAAGGGCTTTTTTAATTGAGATTCCGCTTTTCAACAAAAAACCTTTTGAGCAATTGTGATGCTTCTTCCGCTAAAATTCCTCCCGTCATTTCAGTTTTTGGATGTAGTTTAGTTTCCATCGCTATACAACCTCGTTGTTCATCTCTTGCCCCATAAACGATTTTTGAAATCTGACTCCATAACAATGCTCCCGCGCACATTTGACAAGGCTCAATGGTCACATAAAGTGTGCAATCGATCAAATATTTTCCTCCTAAAAAATTTGCCGCTGCAGTAATAGCCTGCATTTCAGCATGTGCCGTTACGTCGTTCAACGCTTCTGTAAGATTATGGGCTCGTGCAATAATCTGATTGTTGATGACAATAACGGCTCCAATGGGAATTTCACCCTTTTCATAAGCCGCTTCAGCTTCCTGAAGGGCTCGTTTCATGAAATAGGTATCGTCGTAAGGATTAATGATGTTCAAGATTTTCAGGCTTTAGGTTCCAAATTTTGATTTATCTTCATCTTCAACTTCACTTCACGAAATTACAAATAATCGAATTAACGAATTACCAATAACCGTATCTTTACAAAGTGTTAGAAAATCTTTTAAATACGATTCGATCTCCAAAAGATCTTCGGAAAATTCCTCAGGAAAAATTGCCAATACTAGCGCAGGAACTCCGTGAATTCATCATAAACATTGTGGCCACCAAAGAGGGGCATTTAGGTGCAAGTCTTGGGGTTGTGGAGCTTACTATTGGCCTTCACTACGTTTTCAACACCCCAAAAGATCTATTGGTTTGGGATGTGGGTCATCAAGCTTACGGCCATAAAATTCTCACAGGTCGCAAAGAAATATTTCACACCAACCGACAATTAGGCGGAATTAGCGGATTTCCCAAACGAGACGAAAGTGAATACGATACTTTTGGAGTGGGGCACAGCAGTACCGCCATTTCTGCGGCTTTGGGTATGGCAATTGCCTCAAAATTGAAGGGAGAAACCGAAAAACAACATATCGCAGTAGTGGGTGACGCTTCAATAGCAAGTGGTATGGCTTTCGAGGCTTTAAATCACGCTGGAGTAACGGACACAAACTTACTTATTATTCTTAACGATAATGCTATTGGAATCGACCCTAGCGTAGGTGCGTTGAAAAACTATCTGACCAAAGTAAAAACAAATGGAGAACCCACTTCCGACAATATTTTTGAAGCACTCAATTTAAATTACTCAGGCCCCATAGACGGTCACGATTTAGATTTAGTGATTTCCGAACTCCAACGTTTAAAAAATGTATCAGGTCCGAAGTTACTTCATCTTATTACAATCAAAGGAAAAGGATTAAGGCAAGCCGAAGAAAATCAAGTGATTTATCATGCTCCTGGGAAATTTAATGCGCTCACGGGAGATCTCAATCCTAAAAACAATGAAATAGTTCCTCCAAGGTTTCAAGACGTGTTTGGCAAAACCATTGTAGAACTCGCCACTAAAAATGAAAGAATAATCGGTATAACACCAGCAATGCCCTCAGGAAGTTCCTTAAAATTTATGATGGATGTGTTTCCCGAAAGAGCTTTTGACGTGGGTATTGCAGAACAACATGCAGTAACCTTTGCCGCAGGCCTAGCTACTCAAGGATTTACTGTTTTCTGTAACATCTACTCAACGTTTTTGCAGCGGGCTTACGATCAGGTAATCCATGATGTTTGCCTTCAGAAAATACCTGTGATTTTTTGCTTAGACCGAGCGGGAATTGTAGGTGAAGATGGCCCAACGCATCACGGCATTTTTGATTTGGCGTATTTAAATTGCATTCCAAACCTCATCATATTTGCTCCACGCAATGAAGTGGAGCTTCGCAATATAATGTACACTGCTCAACAGGGTCTGGAACTACCTATTTTTATACGATATCCCCGAGGTAGAGGAAATATTATAGATTGGGAACTCCCCTTTGAAAAAATCGAAATTGGAAAAGCTGAAGTTTTAAAGGAAGGTACTGAAACGGTTATTCTCTGCTTAGGAACTACGGTAACTAATGCTTTAAAAGCAATTGCTCTACTTCCATCAGAAAAGCAGGAAACCATTGGCTGTGTTGATATGCGATATTTAAAACCTTTAGACGAGGAATTGCTCCATAAGATTTTTAAAAAATACAAAAGAATTATAACTGTTGAAGACGGAACTGTTAAGGGAGGATTGGGAACTTCCGCCGCATCTTTCGCTACCACTTACAATTACAATTGTAAAATTGAAATCCTTGGAGTGCCCGATTTCTTCCCAGAACACGGCAGCATTGACGAGTTAAAGGATCTGGTTGGTATTTCAGTTGAAAAAATACGACAGCGATTGACCTATTAATCCAAAAAAAGAGGTCCACGAAGGACCTCTTTCTACAAAACTGAAAATATTCAATTTTAGTTTCTGATCAATTTAGATGTTTGGGTATATCCTCCACCTTCAATTTTAATTAGGTAAATACCAGTTTTTAAACTGCTCACATCAATTGTTCTTGCTTGATGGATTTCAACTTCAGCATCAAAAACTTTTCTACCATTCATATCATATATCGAGAGGTTGGCTTGACCCACATCAAATCTTGACTGCACATTCAATTCCCCATTGGACGGATTAGGAAAGAGTATGAAGTTATTTTTAACATCCCCAGAATCTCCAATACCAAGCTCACATTCTACTGGTAGGTCAAAAGCTTCCGTACCATCAGATCTACTAAAAGCGTTACCTTGATTTGCGCTAAACCCAAGACCTCTCTTGGCAAAAGCCTTCCATATCAAACACTTGTTAGCTCCTCCATTGGCGATTTCATCGGCTTCCAAAATGGCATCACGGGCGTTAACAAATCCAGGACTACAACGTTGAAGCTTCAATCCATCTACCACTAATTGCAGTGCTATATTATTTCCTCCTTGTCCTTCATAAATATCAGGATCAAACCCGTACTCATCAATAAGGTCCCAGGTCATTTCCCAAAGCATCGTCGCCCATACAGATCCTACGCCATGTGGAACATCCTGAGTTTTGATACTGTTATAGGTGAAATTATTTCTTGAAAAATCTGTAGTATAAGGTCTTGCCCTCATACCAAATCCTCCCCTGCCCTGTCCAAGCACATTAGTACCTATTCCTCTTGAAGCAGCACCTTCATCGGTAGCTTTCATGGTAACCATCAGTCCAAAATAATCGCTCCACCCTTCTCCCATCTGTTCATCGTTTTGAAGGCATCCAGGGTTCATTCGTCCTCCTGTCAATCGAACCGAAATCCCATGTCCATATTCATGAGCTATAATCACGTTGTCTATGTCACCATCTCTTTTATTCAGGTCTATGCCAGAGCCATCATCAATCAATGAGGCATTGATGGTATTCCCGTTTTCAAGCGAGGTAATAATGGCTTCTCCATCCAATTTATAAATCATAACAGCCGGAATTGTTATATCTTCTCCACCACCACCCATAGTGATTGGGTCACCTAGATTATCGTTAACTATAATGACAGCAATGGCCCCAGCTTCTTGGGCCTTTTGTATTTTTATGGCAAAACCACAACTGCCTCTTCTTAAAACAGCTATTTTACCTAATAGCTCCGAGGCATTTATTATGTTATCACACGCATCATAAGAATCCTCCGAAGATCCTGAATTATCATCCTGGGCTATTACCAAATCTGCTGTTATAGGGGTTGTAGTAGGTAATTCGGGACCGAAATTGGCAACCGTTGTGTAGTAAGGCCCAGCCAATGATCCGTTGTTAACCGTTAGAAAAGATCCCATAACGAGTCCCCTAGCTGACCAAAGATACATTTGCATTCTTCCAGGCGCACCATCCTGCCCTGAAGCAAAATTAGCATTATTTTGTCCGCTTCCATCTTGGGCGTCCGCAACAACCATGTCTCCTTGACTTCCACCCCTATCATAATTATTTGATTGGAAATTACCACTTGCTTCATCAAAACCATATTGATAGAACACATCGTGCATGATGTTGTTCATATAAAATAGGTTTGTAATTGCTGCATCCGTAAAATTTAATGGATTGTTTGGTAAATTATATGGAAAATCAAATTGTAACGAAGCCCCGCCTTCAGCGTGTTCTCCTATGCCGTTATTCCCATTATGGTCTTCCCACGCTATTACATTGTTTCCACGGGTACTGGTGTATTCTGGCCCAACCACTCCGTTGGTATCATGCCAGCCAAAAGGCGAAGCAAGTGCATTAGATGGATCCGAAATCAATTGATCAGCACCTTCATTGGGTCCAATTAAAGGAATTGGAAAAACCCTATAACTGGGTGTAGCCGAAGTAGCACTCATAATCTCAGGTCGCCTAACGTTTTGAAAAAGAACACTCTCACCCCCTGTGTGATCATGAGATCCTTCTCCAAAATTACAGCTTATTACCCAATCATCAGTTGCCAAAAGCGTTCCTGTCATCGCATCTACCCTTACGCTATAGTAATGGCTTCCATCTAACAAATAAATACTAAGATCCCACGCCAATTTCAAGGTTCCTTCTTCATTCATCCTTTGATAGACCAATTGAACAGGAATGTTCTCCATAGAAATACCACCTTTTGAAAAGACATAAGCATTGTGATCCAATGTTTCCAACAAACTTAATCCAGCTGGAGAATCAATACCAAGACTACTTGTCGCCTTTGAAATTGCTGCCAATGCCGAAATAGAAGGCGAAGTACTATTAGTCTTTTGAGCGAGGTTCTCAACAAATGACAATTGTGCCGTTACAACTCTACCTTCTTTTATCACAAAGGGAGAAACGGAATTATAAATTTTAATTCCTTGATAATACTGCTCCACATAAACATTATAAGCCTTTAAGCTTTTGGAAAAACTCTGAGTTGAAATTGATACTTCAGCAATATCCTTTTGCTTTAGGGAAAACTCAGCTTGGTGCTGCTGTAAATATGAATTAACGGCAGTTGTAAAATCTTGCCCAAAGGAAAGATTTACCATAAAGAAGATAAGTAAATAAATAATTTTTTTCATTTGCTTTTTAATTTGATTGTTTAATGCTTTCAAAGTCAAGGAGAATAGATTCTAAACACATCGTCTTTTAATCTTAAAATTTTAAGAATTCCAAAAATATCATAAAACTAAAGATAATACCCCGTCAAATGTGTTTTTAACATTTAACAGTAATATTGCCGATACGTTGAAGTTCAATACTTTTTAGCTTCAAAAAATCCTAAAACAACTCTAAAAACCTTTCAGAGAAAATTGATGAAAAGTCGGTTTTTAAAGATTTCCTTTAACTTTTTGAAATATCTGCACCGCGCTTCCATCCGTAAGTCTAGAGATGTAACTACAACATTCCATCAAATAGTCATACGGCGAATTAAATTTATGAATACTTTGCGATACTGTTCTTAATAGAAGTGTATCATAAGGACGAGCTTCGCCAATGTGATAATTTTCAAATGCCGTTGTAAATACATCAAGTAGTGTTGACAAAATATTATACCCTGCTATTTCCTTTTCACGGACTTCGTCACTTCTATAAATTTTTTCAACACTTATCTTTATTATATCGGAAATTTGGGCTTTATATTGACTTGTATCTAGAAGCGCTTCTGAGAATGTTCCGTTCAAGATTGCTTCTTCATTTTGGATGAAAATGGCCGTCGCTTCTGCCACTAGAGTATTTATTGCCAAAGATCGCAAATATGCAAGTCTGTTTTGTGGGGTTTTCAATTGATAATACACTTCCTTTTTCAGATTCTCCCTAACCAAATTTATCAAATATTCCAACGCCATTTCTTCCTCGATCAATCCAAGGTTAATGCCGTCTTCAAAGTCGATAATGGTGTAGCAGATATCGTCGGCCGCTTCAACAAGAAAGGCCAAAGGATGGCGTGAATAGCCGTTGTTGCCAGGTCTTTTTAAAAGACCCAATTCTTCCGCTACCTCGTTAAAAAATGGCACCTCGCTTTGAAATACGCCAAATTTCTTATCACAAACATGAGTCGATGGTTTCTTTGGAAGTGATTCCTTGGGATATTTCATAAACGCACCCAAGGTTGCATAAGTCAGCCGCAGCCCTCCATTCACACCATCTTTAGATTCGGTTAAAATTTTGAATCCATTTGCGTTACCTTCAAATTCAATTAAATCTTGATACTCCCTTTCACTTAGAAAATCCTGAAATCGTTTTCCTTTTCCATTCAGAAAATAATCTCCAATTGCCTTTTCTCCACTGTGACCAAAAGGAGGATTTCCAATATCATGTGCCAAGGCAGCAGCAGCAACGATACCACCAAAATCGTTAAAACGATAGCCATAATCCTCTGTTAATGTTGGATACTTTTTTAGAATTGCTTTCCCCACTTCTCTACCCAAAGACCTTCCAACAACGGAAACTTCAAGACTGTGTGTGAGGCGGGTATGGACAAAGGAGGTTTTGGAAAGCGGGATAACTTGCGTTTTATCTTGCAAACTTCTGAAGGCTGACGAGAAAATCACTCTGTCATAATCGACTTCAAATCCCAATCGGGTTTCATTTTCTTCTGTTCGTAACCTTTTGGTTGAGTCTCCTTGTTTCCTAAGAGATAGCAATTGTTCCCATTGCATCATGTCGTCGTAGATTTGGATGCAAGATACCAATTTCACAGAGCAAATCAATGAAATTTTTTAGTCAAACCCGTGCCAACTCCAATGGCGGCATTGAAGGAACTGAAGAATATTCAATTATACTAAAGGTGAAAAAAATGATTAGAAAAAAAAATTAATCTTTTCTATTGAGAAGATATCTAAAATCATCAAAACTCAAACCTCCTGTGTATATTTGAATTGATTTTTTGATAAGTTCTCTAGCCTGATCAACACTATATCCAAGGCCAATAGCGTATTTTTCAATAAGGAAACGCTCATGATCGTCAATAGCATTATCTGCAAAAATGATTTGGAATAAATCATGCATACGCTCCAATCTTCGTTCTGCCGAATTGGGGGGATTTATAGGATACCTATTGGCGTTCTTGACGATTTTTTCCTATTCGGATTCGTC
>JBLWTS010000111.1:0-8847 GCA_048270045.1 Aequorivita sp. | reverse complement strand
TATGATAGTCACATTTATAAACTACATGGCTAAGTTTCTTATATTTACTCATAGTACAAATATAAGGCATAGCCATCAGAACATTACCACCTGCAAAGCAGGTGGATTTTTAAGGTAAATTAAATATTCTTCGTAATATAAATGGTCCCGCAATAAAGTTATTTCCTTCCTAACATCGTCAAAACATTGCCTCATGGAATTATTCTTAGGCAGATTTCTTTTATTATTTCCCGCATCAGAAATCATTTTTAGTTGATGCGACATTTCAAAAATTAGATTCTGAAACTTTTTAATGTATTGTGGATGATTATTGAATAAGGCATCCATTCGATCATAATTTACTGGATTGGCAATTGCAGTTTCCAGCATTTCGATCAATTGTGCAAAAACCAATAAACGTTTATCCTGATAATTAGATCTTCCTGAAGTTTTGCGTGAAAGAATCAAAATTTCTCTTAAGGTTTCATGGTTTTCAGTAAGCTTGCTTTGGAGTTTAAGTAATTTGGATTGTAATTCCTCTCTATTTTCCTGTGGATCAACTAATTTACCTCGGGTTTCAATAAATTCAGCGGTAAGCAAATAGGTTTCCGATAAAAATTCCTCGGTCTCTGCTTTCGGATTTATGCGATACCATATTTTTGATAAGAGCAAATACCAAACTCCACCCAATCCCATTAAAAGGGCATATTGATATATTTCCAAATTTTCAGATTCACTTGCAAAACTTAAAACCAAAGCCATGAGTCCAGAAAAACTGATGAGCGACGCTCGAAAGCCATAAACGGAAATGTAGGCGATTACAAAAGTGATCAACCCCAATAATGGAAGTAAAATTGGAAGATCAAAATGCAAATAGCCTTTGATAAAACTGACTAGCATAACCAATATAGCTGAAATAAGAATTCCAACTTTTTTTTGCCGATAGCTTCCAATCACATCACTTGGCGAACTCCAAAAAGCACCAAAGCTCATCGCCATTCCAATTTCCAAATAACCGAGTTGTACTCCTATTACCGCAGGCAGCGTAACAGCAATACCCACGCGAATAGCCCTGGAAAAACTTATGCTTTTCAAGAACTGTTTGAGTTCCTTGAAATTTTCAGATATTAATATTGTTACAGCGCTCACCACAATTAGTTTCATTTGCTAATATATGACTTCTCGTTATCCCATCAATTTTAGCTTTGACTATTATATGAAAATACTATTTTTATAAAACAAAAACCAACCGAGGTTTGCCAAACCAGCCTGAATGCCAGCAATAAGTTGAAGAATATTCAAAAACTGGAGTTTAAGCACCTATAAAAAATGATAAAATGATAAAATGAAAGCTATAGGCCGGAAAACTATAATTCTCTTTCGCCTACTTGATAGTAGATGACGCAATTAGATTAGTTGTTTTGCTCAAAACGATTTTTGGAGCGATGGAATTAAGAAGATTTGACAACGAAAATGGAACTATTGCGCATATTGAACTCCAATTGGGACGACAGCATCCTAATGATTAGCAATAGCACGGAAAACTACCCTGCAAACACGACAATGTTACACCTTTACGTAACAGATGTTTATAAAACTTTCGAATTGGCAATGAAAAATGGTTGCGAATTGATAGAAAAGCCTGTAAACAAAGAAGGTGATCCCCATACCCGAGGTTACTTTTTCGATTTCGCAGGTAACTATTGGGCCATAAGTACAGAAACCAATTAATTATAGAATAACTTGAGCTACAAATATTCCGATTTCAACATATGAATAATATACTAAAATGGCTAAACGAGATTATTAGTGAAGTTAGATAGGATTGGAAAAAAGAAAATGAGTAACAAACTTCCAACAACTTTCTGTCAAATTCCCAAAAAGATAGATAAGAACCATATTTAATAAGTAAATACCTAAATTCTCACTTTTTTTTCTTTTATTTATATCCAAACAATAATATCAAAACATGCCCTCATATTTAATAAGTGAAATCAACGATATTCTAAATGGCCAATTAATTGGAAGCACCAGTCAAAAAATTGAAGGGCCTGAAGAATTAAAAAAAGCAAACAACAATCAAATTACATTTATTGGAAGCACTAAATATTTAAAGTTTTGGAAAGATTCAAAAGCCTGTGCGGCGTTGATAAGTAGTAATTTGGACCTCGAACCGGGCGAAAATCGTGCTTTTATTAAAGTGAAGAACGTGGATTTGGCGATGGCAAAAATATTGGAACTTTTTAATCCACCCACCCCTGTTTTTGAAATAGATATTCATCCCACAGCGGTGATCCATGAAACGGCAAAAATTGGAAAAGGCTGTAAAATAGGCCCTAATTGTTATGTAGGGAAAGATGTGGAATTGGGAGCGGGAGTGATTTTGTATCCAAATGTTTGTGTTTTTGACGAAACTATCATTGGCGACAACACTATTGTTTGGTCTGGGACTATCATCCGTGAACGATGTATTATTGGCAACCACTGTATTTTTCATACTAATGTGAGCATTGGCGCTGATGGATTTGGATACAGACCCAGTGAAGATGGCCGAGGACTTGTCAAAATACCGCAAATAGGGAATGTGATAATTGGTCATTATGTTGAAATTGGGGCCAATTCATGTGTTGATAGAGCAAAATTTAGCGCTACAATTATAGGGGACGGTTGCAAAATTGACAATTTGGTACAAATAGCACATAACAGTGTGATGGGAAGGTTTTGCATTATGGCTGGACATAGCGGTCTTGCTGGTTCCGTTACTTTAGGTGATGGTGTTATTATTGGTGGAAGTGCTTCTATTAAAGACCATACAACTATACATTCCGGCGCTACTGTTGGCGCTGGTTCTGGAGTTATGAACGATGTGGAAGCAGGAAAGACAGTTTTGGGTTACCCAGCACAAGATGCTAGGGATATGCTAAAACAATGGGTTGCTGTAAGACGGTTTATGAAAAGTCAATAAACGTATTCTTCAAGGAATTGATAAAATTCATTTAATCTCAATTTAGATGAGAGAGAATTCGTTTAAAAGGTATTAAGGGAAGTTATTGGGAAATGTCAGCGAAAGTTACCTTGTGAATTTTCGCCTTCGCCTTGCTATCTCCTTTTTTCTGTTATACCTAGGAGGTTATCTACAACCTTTAAAAAAAATGCTTTTTTTGCAATAGAGGCGACAGCACTAGCAATCATGTTTAGTGGAGAAAAAGTCTCACTGATGGTTTCTCTGCTATTTTTAATGCCGAGTTTCACCTCTTCCAAATCTATCTTGGATTTAAGCTTAAGAAATTTAAGGTCGTTATCGATTTCTTTAAAAGTAGTATATCGTTTCATTGGTATATAATTATTGGGAGCAATGGACAATGGAATGCCTATCTATTATTTTCCTATTAGTGAAATAATTGATAGGCAAATCATATCCTTACTGTGAAATACTTTCCTCTTTCAGAGTATTTTCATTTTGAATTTCTTCAAATTCATGAATTTCTCTTTTGGCTACCTCTATCGGATCTAAATCATCTTCGTCATAAAACAGTTCCGAAAATTTATAAATCATTTTACTTTCAATGATTTTCCTTCCCAAAACAAACATAAAGATAAGTGCAACACTGTAGAGCCCACCAATCAACAAAAAGCCGACATATATTTCTTCGAAAAAAGTACCCAACCAAAGCGCAGCGCCAATGGAAAAGAACAACATTACGAATAATGACAAACTGCCGAAAACCAACAGATTGACCAAAGATATGGCTCCTTTCATGGAGGATTTAAACAACCGAAGTTTATAATATTCAACGGTGCTTAGTCCATAATCCTCAATTCGATCCACTACTTCGTGTAGGCTCTCTGTAAGGTCCTTGAACATTCTATAAAGTGGTTTTTTGAACTGTAGCTTTTACTTTATCTACGGTAGTATCCATTTGAAGCTTTGCATTTTGCTTTCTCAAGGCCTCCAACTTATCCTCCATCGCCAATAAGATGTCGTCTGCCTTATAACTCGCAGAAGAAAGGGTTTCATTGAGTTTTTGCTCAAAACTTAATCGAGCACTTTGAGCCTTGGCACTTAGTACTGAACTAGTTTCCTTAAGTTGTTTGCTTAATCGTTTTTGAGTCTTTTTAGCCTCTTTACTGAGTTTGTCTCGGGTTTCTGAACCTTTATCTGGGGCATAAAGAATTCCCAATCCTGTTCCTATTACTACTCCTGTTAGTAATGCAATTAATGTTTGACCTGTATTTGATGCCATCTTATTTTATTTTATTGGTTAATAAAGTCAAAGATAGGTAACCGGCTTACCGTTTCTTGTTAACAAGCGGTTAATAATACCATGAGTTTATATAAGAAATTCTTAAAAACCAACCATAAAAAGCCAGTCATCTATAAAAAGCCGAAATATGTTTATCGGATTTACAAGAAACTTGCGATAATGAAAGTAAATTCTATTCTGAAAGCTTCGCCCAAGAGTCACGTAAAGGTACTGTGCGATTGAAAACTAATTTTTCTGAAGTGGTATCTTTATCAACCACGAAATAACCCAAACGCTGAAACTGAAATTTATCTTCGGGTTGTGAATCTTTAATACTTGGTTCCGCATATCCAGTAATTACCTTTAGCGATTCCGGATTCACAAATTCCATAAGATCCTTTTCCTTATCAGTATCTGGCGATGCTTCAGTAAAAAGTCTGTCATAAAGACGAACTTCAACAGGCAAGGCATGTTCTGCAGAAACCCAGTGTAATGTTCCCTTTACTTTTCGTAAAGAAGCTTCTGAGCCACTTCCACTTTTACTATCAGGATCGTACGTACAATGGATTTCAGTGATGTTTCCACCTGCATCCTTTACCACACTTTCGCCTTTAATTATATAAGCATTTTTAAGACGGACTTCTTTTCCGATAGTCAACCTAAAAAACTTGCGATTTGCTTCTTCTAAAAAGTCTTCTCTTTCAATCAGTAATTCTCTTGAAAATGGCACTTCACGATATCCTGCACTTTCATCTTCTTGATTGTTTTCAGCTTCCAGCATCTCTGTCTTACCTTCAGGATAATTGTCTATTATCAGCTTAACAGGATCCAAAACCACCATAATTCGTGGCACTTTTTTGTTTAAATCTTCACGCACATTGAATTCCAAATGCGACACATCAATAAGGTTTTCACGTTTTCCTACGCCAATACTATCTGCAAAATTTTTAATGGATTCAGGAGTGTAACCTCTTCGGCGTAAACCAGAAATAGTTGGCATTCGTGGATCGTCCCAACCAGTTACAACACCAGCCGCTACTAATTGTGCAAGCTTTCGTTTGCTTACAACCGTATGACTTAAGTTTCTACGCGCAAATTCACGCTGTTTAGGGCGTAATTTATCTTTATCGACCACTTGGTCCAAGAACCAATCATAAAGCTCTCTGTGCGGCAAGAATTCAAGCGTACAGAAAGAATGGGATACTTGTTCTATATAATCACTCTCTCCGTGAGTCCAATCGTACATCGGGAATATTTTCCATTCGGTGCCAGTACGATGATGATGTTTATTTATGGTTCGGTACATAACAGGATCGCGCATCAACATATTTGGCGATTCCATATTTATCTTTGCTCGAAGAACGTGTTCTCCTTCCTTGGTTTCCCCGTTCTTCATTTTTTCGAGCAACTCCAGATTCTCTTCCACCGAACGATTGCGAAACGGGCTCGGTCTTCCAGGTGTATTCGGGGTTCCTTTTTGTTCGGCAATTTCTTCCGAAGTTTGGGAATCTACATAAGCTTTTCCATCCTTTATCATTTCAACTGCCCAATCATACAACTGCTGAAAGTAATCTGAAGCATAGCGTTCTTCCGCCCATTCAAAGCCCAACCAAGAGATGTCACGTTTTATTGCATCCACAAATTCTTGTTCCTCTTTTGCAGGATTTGTATCGTCAAAACGTAGGTTTACCGGAGCATTATATTTTTCGCCTAAACCAAAGTTTAAACAAATTGAGGAGGCATGACCAATGTGCAAATACCCATTAGGCTCAGGTGGAAAACGGAAGCACAACTGGTCCTTTTTATATCCGCTACGTAAGTCTTCCTCTATAATGTGTTCTATAAAATTGAGTGGTGTTGCTTCTTTTTCCATTTAAAAATTTATGAGAAGGCAAATTTACCAAAAAATACGGTGTAATGGGTTTCCTCGTAAACAAATAAGACGTTAGCAAAAGCCCGGTATATCCTTTCTGAAATTTTAAGGATTTTCCTTGAATCGAAGATCAAGGCGGGCAATTATCTTACTTTTGCCTTTCAAAAATTAATATCTACAATTTTGGATAGTATAAAATTAAAAAACATTCGCGTGTATGCTTACCATGGCTGTTTGGCCGAAGAAGGGCATATAGGTTCCGATTATTTGGTAAACCTGAAAATAAAAGCTGATTTAACCGAAGCTGCAAAAAGTGACTCTCTTGCGGATACAGTGGATTATGTTGAATTACAAACCATCGTTCGGGAAGAAATGGCAATTCGTTCCAAACTTTTGGAACACGTTGCCCAACGTATCCTGAATTCTGTTCTGTTAAAGGTAAAAATGGTTAAACAGGTAGAAGTATCTGTTGCAAAAAAGAACCCACCAATCGGAGGCGATGTTGCGGAAGTATGCGTTACTATGAAGATGAAACGGTAAATTTCATTTAAAATCGTCCAATTCAACTTAATCTTTTATATTTGCACTCCTCATTGAAGATTTTCTTCAATGAGATTCCTGAAGTTTACCCTGAGCGAAGCCGAAGGGCAGGAATTTAGGGCATCGTGGCCGAGTGGCTAGGCTCAGCTCTGCAAAAGCTGCTACAGCGGTTCGAATCCGCTCGATGCCTCTTCCAAACCTAACAGGTTTTAAAAACCTGTTAGGTTTTTTTATTGAGGAACCTCAATTGGCGGCACCGGTTTTTCAAAAGGTTGTTGTTGCCCTGGGATTCTCTCAAGACCTGCTTCCATACCTTTTGGAAATACTCCTTGGAAAAGTAAAAACACTCCAAAAGCAATTATTAGGATACTTACCCATTTCTTGGTTTTGAAGATAAAACGTGGAGTCATTTTGTTTTTCAGCCGTTTGGCTAATAACATTTTTAAAATATCTGTAAGGAAAAACGTTGAGAGCACTGTGATAACAAAAAATAAAATACCATTTTCTGAAGTGGTAAGCGCATTGGCCATAATAAGCACTCCAATCCATCCGGCTAAGACTCCAAAATTTACAAAATTCAAGAGGAACCCTTTTAGAAACAATCCGCCGAGGTTCTTTTTTACGTTTACTGCGTAATGTTCACGAACTATTTTGAAAATGGATTTGTTCGTTCGAATGTAAGAAATAATGCCGTAGGCAATGAGAATGGCACCGCCAAAAATTAAAAGACCAGGGTCGTGCTTTACTTGTTCAAGAATCCTGCTTGTGCTGAAAAATGCGATTAATATGAAAAGAATATCAGCGAATAATGCTCCCAGATCGAAGAAGATTGCAGCTTTAATGCCTTTGGTGATTGCAGTTTCTATTAATGTGAAAAATACAGGCCCTACAGCGAAGGCCAATAGAAATCCATAGAATGCTGCGTAGAGTAAACCATCAAACATAGGAAAGTAAAAGTACAAAGTTTTTGAAGATATTGTGGTTAGGGAAGGGAGATTGTGGAAATTCCTTGGTCGGGCCGCAAGGTGAGGGTTTTTTCACAGAGGTTCTCAGAGAAAAACACTGAGGTTCGCAGAGGATTCGAGGTATATTAGACAGAGCTCTATGCTATTCAGACTTAAGGAAACCTTATAAAAGAACCTAATTTAAAAACAAAATAACTACTTAGTAAACAAATGTTTATTGTATTTGATTTGTAATGATAAAATAAAAATCCTGCAACCCGAATTGACAGAAGCCGAATGGGAATGGATAAGTACCATTCGGAATTACAAGAAAACTTATCCACGGTCAACAGGGTTGGAACTCTACATAGAATATTTGGTTGATAAGTTGATGGAATAATTAAACGCCTTGAAAAAGGGCATAAAACCTTTTGTAATGGAAGATATAAAAGAAAAACAAACCACTAAAAATGCTGTTTCAGATATATTATTGAGCGTTAAATGGGCACATATTTCTACTCAATATTTTGGAAAGTCTAGAAGTTGGTTTAGCCAAAAATTAAACGGTTATGACGGTAATAACACTGAAGGAGATTTTACAGAAGCTGAAAAGAAATTGTTGAAAGATGCGCTTTATGACTTGTCAGAACGAATCCGAAAATGTGCGGATAAGGTATGTTGAAATCGAAAATGAAATTAAAATGGAGCTGCAACTTTGGTTGGGAAATGGGGTAATAAAAAAAGCCTTCGATTATGAAGGCTTTTCTTGTCGCGGTATTGGATTTTACTCCGCTACCATTTCACAAATATAGTCTGCTTTCTATAAAACTACTCGGATTGCGAGTAAAAAAAAGAGGAAGCTCAAGGACTTTCGCCCCATCGCTCCCGTGTGAAAAGTAAAGATATGGGAATTATTGTTAACTTTGAGGTATAGAAATTCTATGGACACAGGCAGGGGGCTGAATACCTTCGAGAGGGCCACCGTAAGTAGGTTTTTACGGGAGCGGAGAAATCCAATCCCGATCCGGCAAGGCCCCTTAAATTATTTTGAGGGGTTTTGTTATTATGCAAAGAGGATATGGGCAGCGTATAAGGGTTATTTCACAGAGGTTCCCAGAGAATAACGCTGAGGTTCGCAGTAGATTTGGGATGTTAAATGGGCAGTAAGCGTATGAAGTGATTGTCCATCAGGGCTGTTAAATTGGGACTATCTCATAAAGTGTGTAAATAATAAAATAGGGGGGGCCGGCCCCCGCTATTTTATTAT
>JBLWTS010000110.1:0-9018 GCA_048270045.1 Aequorivita sp. | reverse complement strand
TGATGGCTTTTGAGAGCTTAGAAGCCCCACCGAACTCTTGGGTGTTTGCCTTAACCGTTTTGAATGCGGGATCGTTGTATATGCGCTCTCTGGAAGGCCCAGTGGCTTTACGCTTAATGTACATACCCTTAAGAGGGTAGTAACACACCCCGTTTAAGGTACCTTTTAGCTTTATGATCCCTTTTTGTTTAGGCATTTGGTTATTAGGTATTTAGGACAGTCTAAGATAGTAAAAAAAATTAAATGTATAAAAAAAAAGTGGCTTAAGATGTTGTTGGTTAGATGAATAGGATTTTGCTATTCGATTTTTGATTTGATTTTAGCCCTTGATGATGCTATCTAAAAATTCGTCATCTTCGTTAGCATTATTTGCTTGAGTTTCTCTTAATAACAATTCTTTTTCAATTTCAATTTGCTCTTTGTGGCTTTGCGCCAAAATGGTTTCCCAGGCTTCTTTACTATGCATGGTTTCTTCTCCATCCCTAATTTCTTTCAATTCCATTTTGGCCGTAAGTATTGCGTTTTTTGCGCGAAACAATAAACTTTTTAATTTACTGGTGCTGTAGTCTTCCATGTTTTTTGTTTGTTTATGTTAGGCTTTGATAATTTGAAACTAAGGATTTTAAATTATTTTATATGTTATTGACCAGTATTTTTAAATTTATTTATAAAGTTTGGCAAAAAGTTTGTGTATGACTTTGAGAATTGGTTATTTCTTAAACCTGATTTGTAAATTCAAGTTAAAATATAGTTCTCCGTTATCCTCATAAATTTCTCCAAATCCGTGTCGTGACGAACTTGCAGTATCAAGTTTTGTATTATTTAGCAAATAGTCCTCAAACTCATTTCTATTGTAAATGTGGTAACACAAAACATCACCGTTTTCTTTTACAATTAAATATCCGCCTGTCGCATCATATTTACCTGTCCAAACTTTCGATGGCATCATTCCAAGTGCTACATCAGTTAAAAAACGCTTTATTTTGTATTCATAAAATTTATGTTCGTTTTCCGTGTCAAAATTCAAAGGGTTTTTGTCTGCTGTTTTGTTTACTAAATCGGTCAAGTGCGAAAACTCATTTGAATAAAAGTCAAAAATAATTTGCGATAAAATCTCTGGTAGTAAACTATCTATTAAAACTAGATTATTTGAAAATATTTGTCGTTCTGTCTTTATAAAATCAAATTGCCCGCCTTTCTTTTGAATTAGAACAATTCTATCCATTATTTTACTTCTCGAAGCTATTGAATTGATTTGTTCAATTTCGGTTTTAGTTAAATTTGCACCAACAATTTTATAGATAAAGTTTGTTGTTTTACCTGCATTTAATAGAGTAGAAGGGCTTCCAAGTTGGGATTTTATGCTAAATCCTAATGTCGGTTGTTGATTCGTTCTTTGGTCGTGAATAACAATCGTAATATCAGTTTTTGCAGTAGAACTAGCTTTTAAAGAAATGCAATTTATGGATTGCATAAACTCCTCAATTTCTGGAACAGAAAAAGTCCTTTCTTTATTTTGCTTGATTGCGTTTAAAAGAAAAAGGGCTTTGTCTTTAAAATCTGAAATAGGAATTTTTAAAACTTCTTCATTTCCCGAAATTAAGATAATCTCATCTTGGATTGAATATTCAAAATTTCCGTTGTTTTCGGTACGAAGTATTTTTATAATTGGGTAAACTAAACCTTCTAATTTTTCAATGTCTTTGTTTCCAAGAAATAGTTGTTTGTCGCCTAACAATTTAAAAAGAGCATAAATTTCGCTCCATTCTCCTTTGTTTCCTGTAATCATTTGCAGTTAAGTTTTTCTATTATTTTTTCCGCTGTTGCCTGAATTGCGGGAACTGCAACTGAATTTCCAAATTGCTTGTATGCTTGTGCGTCTGAAACTATAATTTTAAAATTGTCTGGAAAGCCTTGTAATCTTGCCCACTCTCTTGGTGTCATTTTTCTAATTCCTTCTCGATTTACTTTTCCTGAAATGTTTGTTATTGGTTTAAAATTTGTCAATCTATCATCAAAAACTAAATTTCGTTCTCTGCCCATTCCACCACAAACAACTGCGTTTGCTGTTCCATCATTTGGAATTATTTCGTATCCAAATCCATTTCCTTTGCTTTCGTGTCTAGCCCTATGGTTTTTTAAAGTTTGAAGATAAGTTGTAGATAAATAATATTTTACAGAAACTTCTTCTTGTTCTAAAATGTCATCTAAAACCGTATTGTTATTTGTTGGTTTTGGATACTGAAAGTCAGTTACTCCTAAATCTTTTCTGAAACCAACTATGAAAATCCTTTCTCGATTTTGAGGAACTCCAAATTCTTTGGCGTTTAAAATTTGTGGTTCGGGAACGTAATAGTTTAAATCTTCTCGAAGTACATTTAATATTGTCGCTAAAGTTTTTCCCTTGTCGTGGTTTCTTAAACCTTTTACATTTTCCAAAAAGATTGCTCTTGGTTGTTTCTTTTTTATGATTTCAGCAACATCAAAAAACAATGTTCCTCTTGTGTCTTCAAATCCGCCACGTCTTCCTGCAATTGAAAATGCTTGACAGGGAAAACCTGCACAAAGCACATCAAAATTATCTGGAATATAATTTTTCGTTTCAGGTTTTGTTATGTCTCCAAACGGAATTTCTCCAAAATTTGCTTTATAAGTTTGTTTTGAATATTTGTCCCATTCGCTGGTAAAAACACATTTTCCTTTAAGATTTTGAAGTGCTAATCGGAATCCACCAATTCCTGCAAAAAGGTCAATAAACTTAAATTTTGGTTTTTCAGGTGCAGGAAATGGAACAGATTTATTGATATCAAAAATCAAATATTGAAGAGCTTCTTCCGCAACTTTATTTGTAACTTTTTCTGTTGGATATTCTTTTTCAAGAATTTCTTTCACATAAGAAAGTGCATCTTTTTTGTAAAATTGGGAAACTCCATTCTTATGGTTATGTAAATAATGCGTAAAAGAAGCTGGCTTAGAATTATCTGAGTTAACTACGTTTATTTCAAATATCTGTTTATCAATGCTTTCTATGTCAATTCTTTCTTTAATCATTATCTTTTATTTGACTTTACAAGTTAATAAAGTTTACTGTTCTACTCAGTTTGTTTTAATATTTTTTATTCACAATTTTATTTAGATTGCGCGGGAAAGTGAATGCTCTTTTATTTTCCGAGGTACAAGCAAAATAAAATGTGCTTGACTGTGTGTTTACTTTTTAAAGTTTGAGTACTTCTAATCTTATCAACTCAAATGTGAATGACATGTGAGATTCTCTGCTTGTTGACAGGAAAGGTTCTTGTTAAAACCTAAAAGTATTATCTACAACATTCTCATCCGAACGTGTTCCAAAGGGATCTATAGAGATGTATTTAGGCACTTGGTTAACAATTAGTTTTATTTCTGTTTCTTCTTTATTGATGGTATGCGATTGATAGTACAGCAGTGCATTATCATCCTTTATTTTGGATTGATGCGTATTAAAAACCCCTATTTTAATAGGCTCATTAATGGGGATTTGTTTAATTTCCCCTGTATCCAAAGTTTGAAAACGCTTTGCTTTTACAATCACCGAAACTTCATAGGTTCCATTTTCCAATGGACGGTAAGACCCTTTCTCCAAACTTAAATCGTAGGTAATGATGCGTTTAAACCAATCATCAACCAACACATGGTGTTCTTGGGCTGTGACTTTGTAAACCTCGTTTAAAAACTCAATGGTATTGGCTTCCAACTTATTGCTATCTCTGTGTCTGTCCGTTATGGTTTTTATAACTTGATTCAGCTTTGCTTCACCTATCAAATCCCTTAAGGCCAGCAATGTGGTTAACATTTTTCCGTAAGAAATATAGCCTTGTCCTGATACTTTATAAACAGGTGGTTCTATAGTGTTTGCAAACGAACGTCCTGAGAAATACCTGCTTCTGGCATTTTCATTTAATTCATAAATAGCGCTTTTGCCAAACAGTTTTTCCATAACAACGGCTTCTGTATATTTTGCAAATCCTTCAACAAACAAAGAAGCCCCTACCACTGGTTTTGCAGTTAAGGTGTGCCCCCAATATTGATGGGCAACTTCATGAATGGTTCGTTTTGCTACCAAATTGAAGGTTTCTGGATGGCTAACATTTTTTAAATACAGCCTATCCTCCACCATACTAATAACACCTGGGTGCGCAAAGCCTCCAAAGGGCCAGTGTGCAGGTACTTCTGCAATTCTAACATAATTGAAATTGTAGGTTCCAAAATGTTCCTGGCAATAGTTTAATGTTTCTTTGACACTGTTTTCAATGTCTTTGATGTTAAAATTATGATTTGCATCGTAATATTGTTCTATGGAAATGCCGTTGTGCATGAGTTGTTTTGTTTTATAGTTTGCTGAAAAATACCCTATGGCTGGCATGATTTTATCTTTTGATTTGTAGTGAAAATAATTCCTGCCGTTTTCAGTCCATTGGTTTAGTAACTGACCCGAACTAATGGCTGTTTGTTCCCTATCGGTTGACATGATGGTTTCGAAAGTTACTTTTTCAAATTTGATGTCTTCCATGACCATGTGTGCATCTGAATTGTTTTCTGCTTCACGTTCTGGTAAATTTCGTTTTTTGCGTTCTATTTGATTCGTGATTTCCAATCCGGAAGTATAGCCCAAAACAGGTTCGAAATTGCTAAAACGATTGATATACGTTCCATTGTTTACAATGGAAACATCTGTGTCATACCCTTTTAATTCATGCTTCAGATGATACGAAAGTGCAACCGAATCGTTAGGTTGCAATGGTTTGTTGAACTTAAACAAATAGGTTTGGTAAACACTATCATGAAACACCAGATTGGCATTTTCCAAACGAATGCTTTCTAACGGGATCCGTTCTGTAATGAATAATTCTGCTACAGGTGCCTCACTTTTGTTTTTCAACATATTATGCGCTTTAACCGTATAGCGTCGCTCTTTTGGATAGATGGCAACCTCTGTTTTTACAGCCATACGAACCAAGCTTTCCAAGCTATCATATTTTTTAAATTGTCGTTCATAGTTCTCACGGAAATCCAATTGTTCGCTTTGCGTTGTATAGTCATTCACGATATTTGTATTGTAAAACACCAAACTTCCGGAGCCCATAAATACTAGTGTAAAACATGCAAAAGCCAATTTTTGCAGTTTGGACCAATCCTGTTTTAACTGTTTCCATTTTAGGGAAAACGTAGCCACTACGCCTCTATTCCATATTTTAAAAGAAATAATGACCAATAGCAATCCCAAAGCGAACCAATATATAGCGAGGTGATTGAATAAGCTGGAAACGGCATTGAAACCATCCATGTTATTGGACTGTAACCTTGGCAGATACCCTATGCTTGTTAATGGATGCTCCAGACCTATTAGGTTGGATTTAAAACTTAAAAGCACCATGAGTCCGAAGATACCCATGCCCAGGTATTTATTTGTAACCAGGCTATTGACAAACAAGGCTATCATGCAAAATACCATTAACTGAAGGCCGTAATGATAATACAGGGAAGCATATAAACCGAATTCAAAATTTGAATAACCCAAACTGATTTGGAATGCCAAACACATTACAATCCCTGTTGTTATCAAGATGATAGGTAACAGTAATAAGGCAGCAAATTTTGAAAGAAAGAACACTCCATTTTTTGCTGGAGTGGCATCAATAATACTATTAAAATTTAAGCTACGCTCCCGCCATACAATTTCTGAACTATAGAAGATGATTACTATTAGACTAAAAATGCTTAAGGGATCCACAATTAGGTTTATAAGTTGATTGGTAAACGGATATATGGGTACACCATATTCACCACCACTAACAACCGTTGCATATAATTCCGAAAAAACAATACAAAGCCACATAATGAGTACGGTAATAAATGGCAAGCTTCTAAAAACATGTTTTAATTCCAATTTTAACAAGGATAAAAAGGCCAAACTTTGCCCTTTAAAATGATAGTATGTCTTGACTGTTTTATATGCTACTGGCCGTTGTTCTTCATTTTTAATGCTAGGTTCATTTTTAACTTTTTTAGTCAGTTTTCTAAATGAAAACAATTGATAGGTAGCCCAAAGCACTACCAAGGCAACAAGCATCCAAACAACCCTGTTTAAAAGAAACAAGCCTGAAAAAGACAGTAGCTGTGTGTTTTTTTGAAATGGTGTCCAATACTGTGTTTGCTCGAAAAACGCAGCAATCCCAAAAGGGTCTGCTACAGCAGCCATAGCCATGCTTTCTGGGGAAGCCGGAACTGCTTGTGCCAACAATGGTGAATTTAAAAAGATGGAACTCACAAAATAGAGTGTGTAAACAAACACAGCACTCACATAGGTTGCCGTACTGTTTTTGGTTAGCGTACACACAGAAAAGATGATACTTGAACAAATAAAGATGTTGGGAATTACCATATACAGAAAGGGCTGTATATAGGTTAACCAATTAAAATCCGTTATGCGTTCCGCATCTAAATTAGACAAGTGTAGCCCTAAACAATACCCTAACAGAAAAGGTGCAAAAGCCAGAACACTAAACATGAACGTTCCTAAAAAACGACTCCAAAAATAATGGCTTTTTTTAATGGACGAGCTATATATTAAAGGCTCCATTTGGTGCTGTTTGTCCCGAAGCATGGCACTTACAGCAAAAAACATAATGATAAAAACACTCCCTAAAGTAAAAAGACTGGTATAAAAATACACTTGAAAGGGCGCATTAAAATGAATACCAGTTGGTGCATGTCCTTGACGGCCAACAAACACACCCAATGCCAAAAACAAGAGTGCAAATATGGGGAATGCGCGTTGTTTTAATTGATAAAAAGCTTCGAATTGTACTATTTTTTTAAACATGGTTTAGCCTTTTAAATTGTTGTGATTATACAATGTGGCGAAATAATAATCTTCTAGATTTGGTACGATTGGCTCAAACCCAATTTCTGGTTGCTGTTCAGACCATACACGGATTTGTGTTTCTCCAGATACTAGTTTTATTGAGATTACATCATATGTTTTTTGGTAGCTGTCAACGTCTTTTTTAGGAATTATTTTGGTCCAGATCTTGCCTTCAATATGTTTAACCAAATCCGTAGGATTTCCTTGGGATATAATTTCACCATCAGCAAGTATGGCCATTTTAGGACAAAGGTTTTTTACATCTTCTACAATATGTGTGGAAAGAATAACAATAACGTTTTCGCCTATTTCGCTCAATAGGTTTAAAAAGCGATTGCTTTCTTCTGGATCCAGTCCAGCTGTGGGTTCATCCACAATAATCAATTGTGGATTGGCCAATAAGGCTTGTGCGATACCAAAACGTTGGCGCATACCACCGGAAAATGTATGGACTGCTTTTTTTCTGTGTTGGTATAAATTCACTTGTTGCAAGAGTGCCGTGACTTGTGCGTTTCGTTCTTTATGATTGATGATGCCTTTTAAAACCGCCAAATGGTTCAATAATTTTTCAGCAGATATTTTTGGATACACCCCAAACTCTTGAGGCAAATATCCAAGCTGCTTTCTTATCTCATGAGGGTGTTTAACCACATCTATATTGTTAAATAGAACACTTCCTGAAGAGGGTTCCTGTAAAGAAGCAATGGTACGCATGAGTGATGATTTTCCTGCGCCATTGGAGCCCAACAAACCAAACATGCCATTGGTGATTTCCAAAGTAATTCCATTTAATGCTTTGACACCATTGGGATAGGTCTTGGTAAGATTATTAATTTGTAAGGTATTCATTGTCTGTTTGTTTTTTAATTGGATGTAAATGTTATCACAAACATACAGACCTGATTTAGGTTCTTAAAGTATAGATGACAAACCAAATTATAACGCTGTTACACACTATGCAAATCCCTATAAATGGGGTTCATATAAAAAAAGATCGCGTTTAGATTAAAAAGTATGGTGTTGGTACAAATAGTTGTGAAGACGGGATAACATAAGTATTTTTGACCTATGTTTCAGTTTATAAAAAAATACAAAGCCTTTCTTATTGGGTTGTTGCTTATAGTTCCCATATTTTATATGTTGGATTATATTGGGTTCCTTCTTCTGCCTGAAAACCAAACCCTTGAGATTGTTCTTTATGCCATATTTTGGGGTATTATCCTGGCTTTGCCCTTTCATTATTATACCTACCTAAAGGAAAAAAAGAAAACGGTTTTTAGGGTTTTAGGTTTAGTAGCATTCTTTTTTATTGCGCTAGTAATAGATAGTTCCATGAAGGTTCCAGACAACCCCATAACCTTTAGCTTATTAATAGGATTCTGGATTGGTCTTGCCTATGTTTTAATCCCGACATTCATTAAAAAATACTGGACATTAATAGCCTTTATTTACACGCCGTTATTTTTGTATTTTTTGTATTTGAGATTGTTTTCTGGCGATTTGGAAACCTATTTGAAAATTAAAGAAGAGCTGCCGTTTTTTATCTTCTTTTTACCCATACCTGTGTTGTTCTTGGTTTGGGTTTTTGAACAATGGAAATGGGTTCAAAACTTAAAAGCAGAAAAATCCAAAACAGAATTGTCCTTATTGCGCAGTCAGATAAATCCCCATTTTTTCTTTAACACCTTGAATAATCTATATGCTTTAACCATTAAAAACTCCAAACAAGCACCAGATGTTATCTTGAAATTATCTGATATGATGCGTTATACCATTTACGAAGGTGAAAAAGAAACCGTAAAACTGGGTGATGAAATTGAATACCTTAAAAACTATATGGAGCTGCATAAAATTCGGTATAAAAAATCTGTGGACCTGTCCTTTAAGCATGATGTCAATCCCAATTTGCAAATAGCCCCTTTACTATTCATCATTCTATTGGAAAACGCCTTTAAACATGGTGTTGAAACGCTTTCCGAAAATGCATTCATACATATACACCTGTATGAAGATGCAGACAGTATCTATTTTAACATTGAAAATAATTTCGATTCCAAAGAGATGAGTCAGACAAAAGGCATCGGGCTTGCCAACCTAAAACGCAGATTGTCCTTACT
>JBLWTS010000109.1:0-9063 GCA_048270045.1 Aequorivita sp. | reverse complement strand
CATTTCAACAATGCCAGGAAAGTTTTGTCAAAATTTAATGGAGAAAATGTTTGGTTTTTACCTCAGTTCTTTGTTACCCACAGGCTATCCTGCGCTCTGATTGCGTTTTCTTCTTTATCGGTGCAAAGGATGTGTGCGGTGGGGAGACATACTCTTTTGCAATTTTTGGTGGCGCGGTGGCATTGCGCGAATTGCAAATGTGTATGGCTCTGTGCGGTGGCGTTGTTCCGACGTATTTTGATGTAGTAGGCGTATTTCTTTCGGAAGTTGGGATATTTCTTATTGCAGTTCGGATATTTCTTTTTGCAGTTGCCATATTTCTAATGGAAGTTCCGATATTTCTCTTTGGAGTTGGCTTAATTGTTAATGTAGTTTGGATATTTCTTAATGAAGTTTCGATATTTCTAACGGCAGTTGAGATATTTCTAACTGCCGTTAGGATATTTCTAATAAGAGTAGGGAGATTTCTTTTAGTAGTAAGGTTATGACTTTACTACTCTGAAACTAATCCCTTTTATCTGTCCGTATTCGGGGCTGGTGGCGCCGTAAACGGATTTGACGTACTTCTTTACTTCGCTCGCTGTGTCGACTACGCCTTCGTCCTCTTTATATAACTTTTTGTTCCTTTCGATTCGGGCGTTGCTGACGGCGGTGTATGCGGTGGCTACCTTTTGGTTCTTGGATTCCAAATCCTGTGCTTTTGTTTGCAGGGTGGCAACTTGCAACTCGGTTTCGTTGGGGGCGTAGCTGGGCTCGGATTCCAAAACGGAAATGAGTCCTTGGAAATGTTGGATTAACTGGTCGTAGGATTGTTGGCTGGAACTGATTGTCTTGGGAGCTGGGTCGTTGGGGTCAACGGGGGTTTCGCTCTTGGATGCACGTTTGCCCTGTATCTTGCGGTTAAAGCCTTTTGCGTCCTTGATTTTTTCGTCTGGCGCATCGGTAATTTCGAGGGCGTTTACCACACGGGTGGAAAGGGAACGCAAATCCTGAAATGCTTCTACACGGTCGTTTACCGCATTGTTGTAATTGGTGTTTTTTGCGGTTACGTTGTTAAGGCTTTCGTTTGCCTCGGTGTATAGGTTTTGGAGTTCGGGCAGTTTTAGCCTGTCTTTTGACGGATTGTAGTTTGGACCGTAGCCCTCTACAAATGCGATTAGGTCTTGAAAGTTCGCAACGTTTTTTGCGTGACCTACTTCTGATGTTGATGCCATAACATTGATATTTAAGGGTTAGTAGGCTTAAATATAATGATTTATTCATTAGGATATTAATGGGACACAAAATGTCTTGTTCACAACTCTGTCTCTCATCTTGGCTTTATCATTAAAATTTCTGGAAATGTTTCGTATAATATCACTGAAATTATCAGTATTCTCATCTCTTTGGTGATAAAAAACTTTAATTGAAGCACAGTTATCGTGTTCAAATACCGTGTTTAAAAGCGTTCTGTCTGAAATACCGCAAGAATGACCCATTATGAATATTTGATAATATCCACTATTTACATATTCAATAAGTCTTTTATAATTGGCAGTTTCTGAATATTTTATGGACTTGATGTTTTCTAAATATTTATTGTCATTCAATTTTTCAATAGCTCTATAATCTTCATCAAGTTCATCCCCGAAACCGAAAATGATAGGATTTGCTTTTTGATTTCTTATGCTACCGTGAATATGGATGTGTGAAGTTTTTGTAATACTATCTTCGTAGTAGTCTTTGAAATCTTGAGGACTATAATATAAATCGTTGGTATGGGTATAATTAAAATTTAAGAAAAGTGTATTTTCAGGTACCGTATCGAAATTCGTTGGTGCATTCGTGGATAATAATTGGTTGCGAATCTGATATTTTTCTATATAATCGCCAATTTTTTTAAAATGCTCAATAGTGTTTTTATAACTTCTTTTTTCTAACGCTTCCTTATTTTCGGATTGAACATATTCAATGTATTGTTTATAAATTCTTTCAACTTCATCATCCAAAGCATTTTCTGAAAAATCTTCCCACCGAATAGAGGAGTAAATTTTAGAACCTATTATATGTTTAATTCTTAATGTCTTTTTTGTGGCTTCTCTGCCGTTTAGGGGTAGGTCACTAATACGTGCTAAATATTCTTGTAATAAATTTTTCACTACTCCGAAATCCCTATTAAGGGCATTTATATCATATCTTTTGCCAATTACTTTTCGAAAAGACTCCTTTAAAAGTGAATAATATTCATCTTCGATATCTACCCATTTTTCAATATTATTCTTTTCTGAAATGTGTTTTAAAAAGATATTTTTAAATGTAAGTTCGGAATGTATAAGACTTTCTTTAAAGGAACTATATTCATTACTACTTCCCCAAATTAGAGGGATGTTTTTCGCACTGATTAGTTCGTCGTCATAAATTTTTTGGCCTTTAAATTCTTGAACTTCCTTGCATTTGTTTTCCCAAAAATCTCTGATAAAGTCGTTGTAGGTCGTTTTTAACCCGTGAGCTAAATCGAAGCCATTGCCGATTAAAATTATTCTATTCACTATTTTTTATTTATTTCCTTTTGCTCGATTATGAGTTTTGCAGAGCATTTCACAATTTTTAATATCGGTTGCACCTCCTTTGCTCCACGCTGAAACGTGGTCGGCGTCCATTTCTTTTATGCTATAGATTTTAGTTTTGTTGGCGTTGTTGCCGAGTGCGCAGAGCGGACAATTGGAGATTCCTTCTTCTATCGCTTTTTTGGTCTGTTTGGCATAGACTGATTTTTTGGTGGCTTCATCAAAAACCCGTATATCCAACAATTTTGTATCTGTTGAACCGCCCAGAATGTATTCGAAAACTCCTCTACGATTCTTTAAATATGGGTCTGCATAAAGCGTTTTTACTTCTTCGGAAACTTTTTTGGGATTGTATGGCTGGTTGTGATAGGTTTCGTATAAACGTCCCCATTCCAGACCGCACATTTCATTTTCTACGTCTATAAAAACGATGGAAGCCCAGTCTATAACGCTGTTGAAATAGTTTTTTAATTCGGTTATATTGGTTTCGTATCTATGACGGCTCATATAGTCTACGATGTTGCCTTTACTTACCCAATCTAAAGCACGCTCCATAAAATCTTGACGGTTTGCGCTCCCGCGAATGTAGGCGCTCCATTTTTGAATATTTGCGTTTTGGCTGTTGCTGAACTGCTCCTTGGCAAGGCTAACGAAAGGACCAGAAAATACAGCGTTGTTGATTTCCTGTTCATTGAGAGGAACGCCTGCAATATTTATGGTGCGAAACCATTCCTTTATTTCGCTTTCTTCGCCTTCGCATATATAGATAAGCATTGGGGTTTCCAATATTTTTTTCTGTTTGTCGGCTGCTATTCCGCCAAAATATTGTTGCATTCCGTTTTCGTCCAAAATTGCAAACTTGTTTGTTACAAATCTGCCGAAACTTGTAATGCGCTGTTGCCCATCGAGCACTTCAAAACTGTTTTCGCCTGTTTTATTAAAATATATCAAGCCCAAGGGATAGCCTTTTAGGATGGAATCTATTACGGCAACGTCTCTTTTGCCGTCTGCATAAATATAGTTGCGCTGATATTCGGGTTGAATGGTTAGAGTGCCCGACAGCCCGAATAGTCCTTTGCCTTCAAGTTCGTTATATACAAAGCCGTCGCAGAGGTCTTTTATGGTGATGTCGGTTTTTAGGGTTGTTTTCATTGTATTTCTAAATGCTTAATAAAAATTCTTTTGTACTTCCGTTTATTGTTAATCAGTGGTTGGGATACTTTACTTTTTTCGTCCCATAATCCATTAGAAAATCCTTTTCCTTCACTTTCTGTTGCTCCTAAAATCTTAAATTGTTCGGGCGAATATTTATCGAGAAAGCTAATTGGCACTCCCATTACGCCTTCATAGTCATTTGGAATTGCATTAGTAAAAGGTATTTCTAGGGCGTCGTAATTGTCATAACGGTCATAAGATTCTTTGCCAGCCAATTTTTTATTAAACCTTAAATTATCTACCATAGACATAAGAGGCAATGGTTCGTGGCGTTTTCCGTGGTCGAGGTTTGTGTACCATCGAACACCTTTAATTCGTAAGAATTTTCTCCCATCTTCATCAATTCTCCACCCAGAAGCTGTTATTGGATAATCATCAGGAACTTGAAATTCTCTATCTCCACTACTAATACTGGGGCCAAGCCACATTTTATTTTCTTTTATTAAGGGAAAAGTTTCTTTATAAGTAAGTGCGTTCATATTCCCTAGGATAACAAATTTTTTATCAGCTTCCACAATCCACGCTAAAAAATCCCTGAACAATGAGAAGGGTGGGTTTGTAATAATGATGTCTGCCTCGTTCCGTAATTTTTTAACTTCCTTGCTGTTAAAGTCGCCATCGCCTTCTAAATAGTTCCAATCTAAATCGTCCACGTCTATTTTTCCGTCTCCGCTTTTATCGTGGGTGAGGGTAAATATTTTGCCGTGTTTGGTTGTTTTTTTCTTGTCGTATTGCGGTGCGCTTTCCTCAAATAGGCTGACTTGATAGCCTGTATTATAAAGTTTGCTATCTGGGGCGTAACTGGTACTAATCAGTTTTTTTAGTCCCAAACGTTGAAAGTTCTGTGCGAAATATTTGGTGAAGTTGCTCCATTCGGGGTCGTCGCAGGGTAGCAGGATTGTTTTGCCCTTAAAGACGTCTGGATTGAATTCTATGTATGCTGTTATTTCTTTTTCTATATCGTGGTACTGTGTATAGAATTCGTCGTTTTTTGCATTTTTAGCTTTCGAAAGATTTCTATTTGCCATAGTTTTTCTTGAATGGTTTTGTTTGGGTTCTAAAGGTAGGGGTTTTTCAATGTACAATGTTCAATGTTCAATGTTTCACGTTTCGGGTTTATCACCTATTTAATTTTTTCGAGACCTGAATAATGCGTCCATCTAAAGGTATTTCCATCAAAATCTGTTGCGACTATTTCATCATTAACTAATGCAGCCAATCTATCCTGATAATTTTTAATATAAGTAAACTCAGAGTTAATGGTTATTGTTTTATAAATAGGTTGTAAAACAAGTTTCCCAGTAGATGCAAAAAGGGCAAGATTATATTCCCCGTCGTCTCTGTAAACACGCATTATTTCGTATAAAGTACTCTCGTGAAGCCACTCATAGTCCCAACCTCTCCAGTCAAAAATAAAATCGACAATCTGCCGTCCGAATTTGTCAATAATTCCCCATTTTTTATTTTTTTCTACAGCTATGAACGTATTATCGACCCACCCTTCATCAATATCATCATAAAATTCGGTAATGAGGTCTCCCTGGATATTCATTAAGGCGTATTTTCTGTCATCATAGTCTTTTTTATTGTCATCTACCACAAAGGCTACTCCATTATCAAAAGGCTTATTTGTAAAGATGCAACAATTGTCTATGGTGTATTTATATTCCTTTACCAATTTACCATTGCAGTCAAACAGGAAATTAGCTATCACTAGAAATTCATTTTTTTCAAGGAAGCTTATTTCTTGAATATTATATCCTAAATTTTCTAGATCAGATTCGTAATATTCCATATTTGCATCTAAAGCACACATAAGGCAGTGAGGTTTTTGGTTAGGAGGTTTAATTTATTTGTTAGCGCTTCAATGAATTGTTGTTTAATTAAATTGCAATTTATAAATATTTAGTTGGATTACCGGGGAAGATCTTTAATGAGTGTAATTAATTGTGCGGTGGGAAGAAACAGCTCTTTTATTTTTTTGGCGGTGGGGATGCGCGGTGGGGAAAAAATAAATGTGCTGTTTGTGCGGTGGCGTTTTTTGTTCGAAGGTTTAATGGTTGTTCGGAATTTTTTCTAGCTTGTGGGTAACGGTTTTGGGCTTTGCGTTGGTGGGCTTTTGAAACCGTAAACTGTCTGCCAGCACCATCGTTTATTAATTGCTCAAATGTTTCTATTCGCACTGTCCGCCGACTAACGCAAAACCCGTGTTAGGGGTAGTATTTAGTCCCACCATTCGTTGTGATCTCTGTAATCGGGCAGGTCCAGATATTTGAAAATATATTCCGGCATTTGAGGTTTTAATTCTCCATAAAGTTTGTCGTAAAGCGGGCATTTATATTTATGCAAAGCTTCAAATATATTAACCTGATTAGAATTCCAATATCCTTCTGAACTATAATATTTCCTTTGCTTCATATCATCGAGAATAGCCAAACAGTCAGGTCGTTGGTATTTTGCTAAAGCTTTATAATAATATTTGAAGTCGTCCATTGCATCCATATTCTCTTTTACGCGTGTTTTGTAGTAGTCAAAAAGAAATGGAAGAAATGCTGTGTCAGGAAAGAGCTCAATTGCCTTAAAAATTTCACCACGGTAAATGTTGAAATTCTTAAACCCTTTTTTGATTAATGGAATATCTGCTTGCTTCTGGTAAGAAGCTAATGCGATATATGCCGATTCGTCAAAATTTTGTTCGGCAAGTTGTTTAGCTGTTTGATAGTATTTATCAATTGGCTTGAGGTTGTATAGTATTGATGCTGTGCTATTCAAATAATTGTGCTTTAGAAAAACTAAGTCCCGAAGTGAGTCTCTGGAAATACTGTCAAGCCGTCTTATACCAAGACTAATCATTTGGTCTGCAACAGTTGAACTCCAGCCATAGTCATAATCCCAAACTTCAACTTTTGAAGTGTCGGATAAATGATTAACTATTATAGAGAAAATTGAGGTGTCTTTTTTTTCTGCCAACACTCTAAAACTATAAATTCTTACTAACGTGTTTGGGTAATTGGTTAGTAGCTTAAGGTCATCAATTTTAGTACTGTCCCTTAAGAAAAAATATGGGTGATTCAAATTTTTCTTTTCAGGGTCACCAAATTCATAAGGACCTGTTTGGTAATTGCCGAGTTTTGAAATTTCTTTAACTTTCAACAACAATCTTTTGTCGAGATGTCCGTACGGGTCATTTTTACAACTTAGAAAAGTCGTCAGTATGAAAATGAAATAAAGTGTCTGTCGTGTCATTTTAATATTACCCCTAACGTCTCGGCTATGAGCAGTGCGGGGCAAAAATGCAATCATTTTCGAATTCGCAATAAGCCAAAACTTTTGTTCTTTAATTTCTTATCATTCAAATCGCCAAAAAGTTTTGGCGACTTCGTAAATATACAACTGCTTTTCGGTTTGGCACTTATCCCGCATTGCTTATAGCTAATGTTGTGGCCTGTGTTTCCTCGCTCCGATTGCGTTCTGCTTGCGTGTTTACTTTTTTTCTCTTTCACGGACCATCGAAGAAAATCACTTGTTTTCGATGATTAACACACAGATTTCGCAAATAAGCTTTCTTTTCCGCCGTTGCTTGCGTTCCGCTGATAAAAGTCCGACGCAATGATTGGAAATCTTTCTTGTTTTATCCGCTACTTTTTTAAGTCCGCTGAACGGATTTCAGTTCCGATAAAAATCGTTCTGATATTTTTTTCTTTAATCCGCTCGCAATTTATTCCGCTGGATTTATTTCGGATTCTATTGGTAAGAACGTCAATTTTTGGTTGTCGAATCCGTTTTATTGGAATTCCTTCTACATAGGCCACAACGTTTAGTATAAAAGAAGTAGGGCTGTAAATAAGCATTTAATTTTCGGATTATCCACAAGCCAAATCTTTTGCATTTTGTTTTATATTTTTCTTCTAAAAGCCAAATCAAAAGATTTGGCGACCTCGCAAATATGCCTGAAACATTGAGTTTAGCACTTACTTGCCCTATTTTTTTTATACAGTGTTACAAACAGTTTTTCTCCGCTATATCGCTCCACTCAATTCCAAATTTCCAACTATTTTCCGGATAATCATTTCCACCTCTTCGTACCGATAATTTTTTGCAAACTCAACATTTAGTCCGTCTGTTTTGTGTCCATTTGCGTTGATAGTGTAACCAAAAGCAATATTTGTAAATTTACTCTCAACTCCTAAAAACAAATATTTGTTGTAAGGTGGATTATCTGATAATGGAATTTTGTAGAGTAGTTTCGCTCCTGAATTTTCGACAAGTTCAAAATTGTTACTTTCGAAATATTCCACAAATTCAGGGAACATTTTTTTCATTCCGCCAAAAGATTGATTTCTTCTTTCGACCTTTTTTTTGTCATCATTGAATTTCCACAAAATGTAGCCAACGATTATTACGACCATTATAAACCAAACCATAATTATTTTATTTTATTTACGATTTTGTTTAATATTCTCATACGGACAAAAGTATTCAAACGTGTTTTGTTTTTCATTCTATTTGCAATAGGTGGCGATAAAAAGTAGTAAGTCCTAATAAAAAGCCTTCCGAAAATATTCTTCGATAAGGTATTATCACGATAGGACTTCAATGCTAAAACTTCTGGCGCAAATTCATTTCCATAACAAGCTGTTGCAATATAACATCCGCTTGATTTTTGCCCTCCGCTTTGAGGAGATGGTGATTTTCTTGGTGGTGGAGGAACACCCATAATTCTCTCATATTCTTCATCATCTTCTTTTTCCATTATTTTATATCCTTCGTGGGATACATAAACTTTTCTGCTGTTTTGAAATGACCAACTCGGAAAACTGTTATCAATTCTCTCTCCTGTGTATGGACATCTTCCACGATTAATCAAACCTTTATCATCTAAATGAAGAAAAATAGGGTGTGGCATAACTACGTGTTCTTGAAGTAGTTTTGTGAATGTGGAAAAATTACTTGGGTCGAAAGTAAGATTTTGAGCTTTACTTGCTAAAATACCTTGTTTTTGCATTTCGTCACAAATGTCTTTAACATACTCTTTGTTGAATTCTGAATGATATTTCATTGGATTGGTCTTTTTTAAATTGTTTGTAACGTTTAGTATAAAAGAAGTAGGGCTGTAAATAAGCGATTAACTTTCGGATTATCCACAAGCCAAATCTTTTGCATTTTGTTTTAAATTATTCATCTAAAAGCCAAATCAAAAGATTTGGCGACCTCGCAAATGTGCCTGAAACATTGGGTTTAGCACTGACTTGCCCTATTTTTTTTATACAGCTTAAGTTTGATTTTTAATAAATCAGTTAAC
>JBLWTS010000108.1:0-9483 GCA_048270045.1 Aequorivita sp. | reverse complement strand
TTTCGACTTTGCTCAAGATAAACTAAAGTCGAGAACTATTGGATCATATAATTTACGTTTCGACTGCCCTTAACGTGACATACACTAGATTAATCTATCTACTGATCTCAATTTATTTAATCATCCAAAATCGTAAATTGGATTTTTCTGCCTTAAAAGTCAAAAAAATATAAGGCTAAAACCACTATCATTTGAAGTTCATTCAACTAGAATAAACCTATTCAAATCTATTCACTACACTAAATTTAATTTTTCAACAATTCTAAATAAATTTTTTCCCATTTATCAATTTCAACAGTCCGAGAAAATTCAGATAAAATTTTGTTGCGAGCTTTATCTCCCATTTCCTTTCTTATATCTGCGTTTTCTATTAGTTTTCCTAGGCTCTCAGCATAGTTCTCTGGACTACAGATCGTGCCTAAATATGCTGTAACACCGTCTTCCAAAACTTCAGGAATTCCCCCTGTAATGGTAGAAATAATGGGAAGACCGGAATACATGGCTTCATAAATAGTATTTGGAACCCCTTCTATTACCGATGGCTGGAAATAGATATCGGCGTCTTGCATTTGAAGTTTTACCTCTTTTTGAGATCCTTGACCCAATAATTTCACATGATCGTGCAAGCTCAATCGGTTTATATGAAAATTCAACATACTTTTATCTATGCCGTCTCCTATGATACGGTACTCGAAATCATATCCCTTTTCTTTTAGAATCGCCATGGCTTCAAGGGCATAAAAATAACCTTTTTCCCAAACTAACCGACCCACTGATAGAATCGTCAATTTCTCAGGAGTTTGTTGCTTGGGTTTTATCTCACCCATTTCAATATTGATTGAACGTCTGTTTACTATACATTTATGAGGTTCCGCCCCTAGGTAGATCGCCGTGTTTTTTAAAGCCTCACTCACAAAATGAAGTTTGTCTGCTCTTTTAAAAATACGTTGCGTTTGAATTTTATTTTCTTCGGAATCAAATGGAAAAACATTGATATCAAAACCTCTGAAACTTACTATTAATTTAATAGGCTCCTTCTGCAAATAAGGCTCTATGGTAGCAAAAGTATTTGAAGTAAGTAAATGGATTATTTCAGGACGATACTCCATCAAAGGACGTATCTTTTTTAGATTTTTTGAAGGACTTTTAAACTTAAATAAGTCTAAAATCGTGTACTTAAGATTTTCTGGCTTCGAATTGATTTTATAATTAAGAGCATAGGGAATCTCCGATTTCCGAGAACCGATAAAAAGTTGACTTTTCGGAAGTGCCTTTTTAATATCCTGGTACCAATCCAACAAATGTCTTTGACGAACGGGATTAATACTCGAAGCTATAAATGCGATTCTTGTGTTCATTCTTTCAGAGGTTTTGAGTGGATCAGAGCCTTATTGAGAAGTTGTTATATTAAATGACAAATCTATCTGCAATTCCTTATAAAATAAAAATTGTACTAATTCCATATCAATTATATTCACCTTTATTCTTAAGATTACCTAAATTCGAAACTTTCTAATCGGATTTAGGACAAGGTTAAAATGACGACCCTATTACTATAATGAATTGCACCACGTTTATACAACTTTATAATAATTTCTATTTTTCCCATCAATCGCTATTAAATATCCATGGTCAGATTTGACTGTGGATATATGATGTGTACCGTCCAAAGTAAAGCCAGTTTTCTTTTCTAAAAAACTTTCTTCCGCCATGGAATCTTTATAATTAGTTTTACTGATATCCTCAATTTTTAGCAAGGCAACCCCTTCTCCATATTTACCATAAGATTTTTGTATCGGCCGGTACCAAATGTCATTCTCCATGAAAATTGGCCCGGCGTTTCGATAATTATTTTTCTTACTGCAACTATGCTCCACCCATATAGATTTTAGGGAGGTTGAATAAAACAGACGTTCTGTTTTAAGGGTTGTATCATAGGTGAACCAAAAATAAATGCCGTCAACAATCAACAAGGTAGTGTCCACAAAAGTCACATTTTCTTGTAAGATAGATTCTATTTCCCAAGTATTAGGAAATTCCAGACATTTATAAAGTCTAACATCTTTATTTTGTGAGGACTCCGGTAACATATACAAGTCGTCGTCCTCTTTAAAAACAAAAGGGTAGGATAAGTGATAATTTTCTACAATAACTTTATGCGGTTGAAGCCATTTATCATTGCGTAATCTCTTGTTCCATATCTCCCCTTTGCCGTTTTTGATAGCCTCGTAGAATAGATATATGTCATTATCGAAAGGAACCAAAAAAGGATCTGCAACCCCCTCATTAGAAAAATTTTTATCGTTTTCATTATACCTATTTAACGATATGAGTTTGGACCACGATTTGATTGGAAGTATGGACTGACTCTTATATATTGCAATACTCCAATTTAAATACTCGTAGGTAAACGGACGTTTCTTTAACCGATATTTCAATCTACTTCCACGGCCATTTTTCCAAGTAAAAAACAATAAGCCCTTTAAAAGTATTTTTTCAATTGATTGCGCTATCATCTATTTATTTTAAATAGGTTTAAACCTCTTTTGTTTAGGCTATATACAAAAGTCACTAATAGCAATTTTAACTTTTCACTCGTTTTTAGATAGTTAGCATCCAAAACCTTCCGATAAACAAAACTGTAATCCTTTGCCATAAGTATCTTTTTTAAGTCACTTACGCAAAGGGCTCGGTATCTTTTAATACCAATTGGATTATACTCTTTAAGAAAATAATCCAAAACCTCAAGTTGAATTTTATATCTTGATTTATAGGATTGGCCTTTTTCTGAAGCTTTATCACTAATGGTATCCTCGTGCTTTCTATATAAGTGAGTTACATCCGCAACATTTCCAATCTTCAAATGGGAATTACTGCTAAATAGTCTAAAAAAAAAGTCTAAGTCCTGCGATTTTAATACTCGCTCATCAAAAGAATGGCCGCTTAATACGTCTCTTTTGAGCATATAAGAGTGAGTGGAAAAAATCACTGACTTATTTGCCAAATCGTTTATTATATTACCAGAGAACTTGTTGTTGAATACTTTAGGCCTAACAGTTTCATTAAATTTTTGATACGCACTAAAAACTACATCATAATTTCCAGAGGATTGGAATTTATTTATTTTATCCGAAATGAAATTTGGCAGCAATTTATCATCACTATCAAACCAATTTATATATTCACCCTTACTTAGCTCAAACCCATAATTACGTGACGCATTCCCCCCGGGCAATCTGTCTTTGGGCCTATGATGGAATTGAAACCTTTTGTCCTTCATCATATAAGCCGCCATGATCTCCGAGGTGTTATCTACACTTCCGTCATCCACTACAATACACTCCCAGTTTTGGTAGGTCTGTGCCAAAACCGAATCCAAAGTTTCCTTTATAATTTGGGCGCGGTTATAGGTGGGAATAATGATAGATACTAATGGTTCTGTCATAAATTTCATATTGCGACAAAATTAGCAAAAAGGTTGAGTAGTTGGAAAGAATAGACTCTCGATGTGAGATAAAAAACAATATTAAAAGATGAAGGACTTCTTACGATAATTTTTGACCGATTGAATACCTTAATACTTATCGTTATTCTTTAAATAAGGTAACTAGCTTATCAACTATGTCTTTCGAATTATAATTATCCTCAACATATTTTCTTCCTTGCTTGCCCATTTCTTCAGCTTTTCTTGGATCCTTAATTAACGTTTCGAGGCTATCGGCAAAGCCGTTAATGTCATTTTCCGCGACAACAAATCCCGTTATATCTGGTAAAAGTCCATATTTCATCCCTCCTACATCCGACACTACTACGGGTAATTCCATTGCTTGAGCCTCTTGAATAACTAAGCCTTGATTCTCAGCTCTACCATCGGGCTCATAGACTCCTGGTAATAAAAACACATTGGCCTCATTAAAAATACTTATAATTTCGTCTTGGGTTAAAACCCCCACTAACTCGATTTCACGAGTAAGGTCTAATTTTTCAATCTCATTCTGAAGCTGCTTTTCGAGTTCTCCTCCTCCAATTATTTTCAAAATAATCCGATTATGGCCACGATTTATTAACTCCTTAACTATTAAAGGCAAAAGCAATGAGCCTTTAAATGGGACAAGTCTTCCACAATATACAATTGTAAATTTTTCAGTAGCTTGATTCTTTTTCTCTTTTCTTTTGAACAATACCGTATCCAAACTCTCTGGCAATATGGTAACATTTGTTAAAGATGGATTGGCCTTAAGTAAAATTTCTTTGGTATAAATCGTGTTTACGGTAAAATGGTCGGTCTCTATAAATAACTGTTTATAGAATGATTGATAAAACTCGATTTTTGAAGGGTTGATGTCAAATCCATGAAATGAGACAACCAGCTTTGCTTGTTTTAAAAATCCTTGAGATTTATACTTAGCTATATTAACAGCCTGAGTTGCAAAATGTACATGAACCACATCAAACTTCTTATTTAGAATAAAAAACTTGCGTTCATAAAACACCTCAAGGTTGAGGGCTTTCTTTCCATATTTAGAAAAATCCAGAGACTGAAAAAGTAAATCCCAATTTAATTGAGAAAAATGGATGAAAATCAATCTTAAAAAGCCATACACTCTTTTTAATTTACCCACTGGAGGTTTTTCCTTATAAACCACATTTTCCAATAAGTTGTATGCTTGTACATTCTTATGAACCTTATCCTCTTTTCGCTTTCTGGAAGAGTATATTTTTACATTATGTCCTTTATCTATTAATGCGGTAATTTGATTTACAATAAAAGTTTCTGAAACAGTAGGAAAAGGGCCTAATATGATAGCTATATTTAAAGACTTCATTTTCTTGTTTAATTATTTTGATGGCAGCCATTTTTTAATTGCAGCCCTATTTTCATTATACTCATCAAATTGAGTGAGTAGTCTCTTTAATTTTCTAAAATATTCCTTCGCCAATTCCTTTTCTTCAAAAGAACCTGATAATCTTTTAATCGACTGCTTCGCAAAATCTTTTTTAATCGCCGCATAGGCTCGTTTACGGAATATTTTTTTTGTAACCTTTCTATTTCTCAATTCGTTAGTATAGGCCCTAAGAACAAAATTGGATTCAGACATGGCTTTCCGAATTCTTGTTACATACGATAAACTCATTCTGCCAGTTGGCATCCAGTGCTGAAAGAAAAGCTTATCGTCATACCATATTTTATATCCCAACAATCTTAGCACATAACTATATTCCGTATCGCCGCCAGAGCTCAGAGTATCACCTTTTCTACAAGTAAGTAGGGGTTTAAATCCTAACTTGTTTAATTCCAACCAATGACTTTTTCTAATCACCATTCCGGCACCGTACAAACATCCCTTTTTTGCAGTAATATCGCCACTTTCCGTTCCCTGTACAGAAACTGCAAAATAATTGGAATATTCTTCAAACCATAAAGGTTTCACATCTTCAAAAACGGCTTCGCACCAACCGCCCAAAGCACCAATTTGAGGATTAGACCTCATAATATCATAAGCCCGTTGTACATAGGTATCACATAACCAATTGTCATCATCACAAATTAATAGGTATTCGTATTGTGCATGTGTATAAGCCAATTCTTGCGCATAAGATTTCCCAGGGATTGGTTGAACATAGGATGAATATTGAATATCTGGATTACCATTTTTACCCCACCATTCATCAGCAAAAGCCTTCGTGCCATCAGAAGAGTTGTTGTCTACAAATACTATTTCAGCAGCACAATCTCTTTTTTGCTTTGCCAAATGCGATAGCGTTTCGCCCAATCTGGCTCGACCGTTGTAGGTACATATTATTATGGAAACTCCATCTTTTACCATACTAGTTACTTTTAAATTTCATTTTCCAATGTGATAAATCCCTATCTATTAACTTTTCAAAATTTTCAATATCTGGCAACAGTTCGAGTTTTAATTGTGCTAAATTAACTGGGGAAATTTGCAAATCTTTATCTTCGATTTTACGGTACATTAATAAATTATTTAATCTATTGGAAAGTCTTTTCGGGAAATGTTTCCTAACTTTAAGATAAAACCTTGTAAAAGAATTAAATCCAGTTCTCATCATCAACCTTCTATCTTTTGTATTAGATTTTAAAGTTTCCTGAGTAAATGATTCAAACCTGTTTACCTTTAAAAAATCTAGTATTTCATTTACAACCGCTTCGGGAGATTTTGAGAAATCCTCAAACAGTACAATTTTTACATTGTTCTTGCCGAAAAGATCTATATACGGCTTAATTTGAAAATAGTATTTACTTAAGTTAATATGGTATCCATTTGCTTTTAAGAAGGTGTTAATATTTTTTTTATTAGCATAGCCTCGTCTATATAAAAAACGATGTGCAGATATAATTCTATCTACAGGGTCTCTTACAATATATATAAATTTCAAATTTGGATTATATTTCCACAATTCTTCCCATATATTCCTGTCATAACTAGGGTGAGCAGTATAAGAAGTGGAAGCTTCAAAAGCCAATTGTCCTTCCTTTTTATCAAATAGATCTTCGTAATCATCAATTTTTTCAGTCCAATTGGACGTGTGACTAAAAAACTCCGGTTCCTTTGTCCTACACTCACAAAGTTTTGGATGATTTTTTAAAATGTCAAATAATGTGGTCGTAGCGCTTTTTTGCGCTCCTATTATCATAAAATCGACTTTGGATTTCATTATACTCATTCTTACCAATTATTCTTTGAATTACTTTTTTACAAATTGTGGCACCACCACTCATTTAAAGCTAGTTATAATTACTTGATTACAAATGTTCTAATAGCCTTTTAAAAGCATTCTAAATGTTTTTTTAAACAATACAAAAGCTTGAAAAAACCTATTTATATCTTTTGATTTTGTGATTTTACTTTTATTCTTTTGAACTTCATAATTTTCAAATATATGCGGAATAAAAAACTCGCTATTTTCAGTAAAAAATTTATTCCTATCATTCTTCATTATTGTCGCATTTTCAGGTTTACTGCTAAACCCATTCGCATCGTAATTTACAATAACCACATCAATATGCCGATAACTTCCACCTTCAAACAAAACCACTTCATTGTATAAAACCCAATCAGCCAGCATTTTATAATCTTCATTATATCTTTTCCCATTCTCGAAGATTCTTCTATTATGAAATACAGATTGATGATTTAGGGTTCTGTAAAAAATTGTCATTCCCTCCAAATTAGAAGGCATTATTTTCAATTCTAATTCCCCATCTGGATGTATAAATATTGAATCTCCGTAAACTAAATCTTCAACAGGCTTTTGAGCAATAAACTTGTCCAAAACGTCATTGTTGTTAAAACTATCTCCACTATTCAAAAACAATAAATAATCGCCAGTGGCCTTTTCAATCCCCTTATTCATGGCATTATAGATACCCTTATCTGGCTCACTTACCCAATAGAAAAGGGAATCCTGATGGGTTTCAAGATACTCCTTGCTGCCGTCTATTGAGCCACCATCTATAACGATATACTCTATATCAGTAAAAGTCTGATCAAAAACGCTGGTCATCGTTTTTTTCAGACCCTCTATATCATTATAATTGATTGTAATTATGGAAACTATCACCGCGTATTCTTAAAATTTTTCTTTATAAACTTCTGAAATCCCATTTTTCAACTCAATTTTATGTTTCCATCCTAAACTATGAATCAAAGATACATCTAATAACTTTCGAGGAGTTCCATCTGGTTTGCTGGTGTTCCACCTTATTTCACCCTTGAAACCCACAATCTCCTTAATTAAAAGTGCTAAATCTTTTATAGAAATATCTGTTCCTGTTCCAACATTTACTGAAACATTCCCTTGATAAGTATTCATCAGGTGCATACAAGCAATTGCCAAATCGTCCACGTGTAAAAACTCTCTCATTGGAGTCCCTGATCCCCAAACTTCCACTGTTTCGGCTCCCAATTCTTTGGCCTCGTGAAACTTTCGAAGTAAAGCAGGTAAAACATGAGAGTTCTTCAAATCGTAATTATCATTTGGCCCGTATAAATTTGTAGGCATTACAGAAATAAAATTACAACCGTATTGCTTGTTGTAGCTTTCGCATAGTTTCACTCCTGCTATTTTAGCAATTGCGTATGGTTCGTTGGTTGACTCCAATAAACCAGTGAGCAAATATTCTTCTTTTATGGGCTGGGGTGCAAATTTAGGGTAGATACATGATGATGCTAGAAATAATAATTTTTGAACCCCTTGCACATAACTTTGGTGAATGATATTATTCTGAATCATCAAATTCTCATATAAAAAATCAGCTCTATAGGTGTTGTTTGCTTCAATACCGCCTACTTTTGCCGCTGCAAGAAACACATACTCGGGTTTCTCTTTTTCAAAAAAGGACTGCACTTCAGTCTGAACACGTAAGTCAAGTTCTTTGGAAGTTCTTACCACCAAATTTGTGTAACCCAGTTCTTTTAATTGTCTAACAATAGCAGATCCAACCATTCCATTATGACCCGCAACGTATATTTTGGCTTTTTTATCCATCTTCATCTTCATAATTAGTCGTGATAATCTAGCGTAGAGTGTCCTGAGTCGCGCAGATATCTTTCCTTTTTAAAAAGTTTTAAATCTGCCTCCATCATTTCGGCAACTAGTTGTGACAGGTTATATTTCGGATTCCAATTCAGTTTTTCTTTACATTTAGTAGAATCGCCTATCAATAATTCCACTTCTGTAGGCCGATAATACTCGGGATCTACCCTTACCACCACTTGCCCTTTTGGCAATTGATATTCTGGATTGTTACAAGATACCACTGTTCCAATTTCACTTTCACTTTCTCCGCTAAAACTTAGAGTTATTCCCACTTCCCCAAAGGCCATTTGCACAAATTCACGCACGGAAGTGGTTTTTCCTGTGGCAATCAAATAGTCATCTGGTTTTTCTTGTTGGAGCATCAGCCACATTGCTTCCACATAATCCTTTGCATGACCCCAATCTCTTCGCGCATTCAAATTCCCGAGATACAACTTATCCTGCATTCCCAAAACTATTTTAGCTGTGGCACGGGTTATTTTTCGGGTTACAAAGGTTTCGCCACGCAAGGGCGATTCATGATTAAACAAAATCCCATTACAGGCATACATGTTATATGCTTCTCTGTAGTTTACGGTTATCCAATAACCGTATAATTTTGCAACGCCATACGGACTTCTTGGATAAAAAGGAGTTTTCTCCGTTTGCGGTACCTCCTGCACAAGGCCATATAACTCAGAAGTAGAAGCTTGATAAATTCTAGTTTTTTGAGTGAGACCCAATAATCGAACTGCCTCTAATATTCGTAAGGTTCCGAGACCATCTACGTTAGCTGTGTACTCAGGAGTGTCAAAGCTAACTTTTACGTGCGACATTGCACCTAGATTGTAGATTTCGTCAGGCTGCACTTCCTGAATAATCCGGGTAAGATTCATAGAATCTGTCAAATCTCCATAATGCAACTTAAATCGAATATCT
>JBLWTS010000107.1:0-9528 GCA_048270045.1 Aequorivita sp. | reverse complement strand
AATGAGGAAAAACGGTCGGGAAACCAGTAAAAGCGTTAAATTTAAATCTTCCGAAAAACATTTAGGACAGGATTGATAAAGAATAAACTATAATATTTAAAATTTTGGATTTTCCCAGAACACGATAAGTCAAAAATGTGCATTGATGTCAAGAGAATTGTATCTTTGAAGCCGTAATAAAATTCAAATTCCATGGCTCAAAAAATACGGGTGCGTTTTGCCCCCAGCCCAACAGGTCCTTTACATATTGGTGGTGTTCGCACCGCTTTGTTCAATTATCTATTCGCTAAAAAGCATGGAGGCGATTTTTTATTGAGAATCGAAGATACAGACCAAAACCGTTACGTAGAAGGCGCTGAGGAATATATTATTGAGGCTTTAAATTGGTTAAACATACCGTATGATGAAGGTCTAGGCAAAGAAGGCAATTGTGGCCCATACCGCCAAAGTGAGCGGAAGGAACTTTACAGACAATACGCCGACAGGCTAATTGAATCAGGAAACGCATATTATGCTTTTGATACCGCGGAAGAACTTGACGCACATCGAAAAGATCATGAAACTAAAGGAAAAACTTTTATATATAACTGGCACAATCGTTTGAAGTTGAACAACTCTTTGGCTTTTTCTTCTGAAGAAACCAAGCAGAAAATAGCAAATGGCGAGGAATATGTGATTCGGTTTAAAACACCGGAAAACGAAAGTCTTTTCTTACGAGATATGATTCGCGGTGGAATGCAGGTGGAGACAAGTGTTCTGGATGATAAAGTTCTTTTCAAAAGCGACGGGATGCCTACGTACCATTTAGCAAATATTGTGGATGACCATTTAATGAAAATCACTCACGTAATTAGAGGAGAAGAATGGTTGCCCTCGATGGCATTGCACATTTTACTTTACAGAGCATTTGGTTGGGAAGCACCTAAATTCGCACATTTACCGTTGATTTTAAAGCCAACAGGGAATGGAAAACTCAGCAAGCGGGATGGGGACAAAATTGGTTTCCCTGTATTTCCTTTACAATGGAAAACCAGCGAGGGAGAATTGTTCAGTGGATATCGGGAGGATGGATATTTGCCCGAAGCAGTAGTAAACATGCTCGCCTTTTTAGGTTGGAATCCAGGAACCGAACAGGAAATTTTCAGTCTTGAGCAATTGGTTCAGGATTTCGATTTGGAGCGCGTTCATAAAGCAGGTGCGAAATTTGATCCAGAGAAAACCAAATGGTATCAACATCAGTATTTTCAACAGCTAGATGACGAAAAGCTAACGGCCGAATTCAGGAAATTCCTTTCAGATAAAAATATTTCGACTTCCTTGGATTTAAGGAGAATAGTTTCCCTGGTAAAAGAACGTGCTACTTTTGTCAGCGAACTATGGGATCAGAGCAGCTTCTTCTTTGAGGCACCACAAAGCTTTGACGAAAAAGCCTCTCAAAAAGCTTTCAAACCTGAAACGCCTGAATTGCTTCAAAAAGTGGTTTCCATCTTGACCGATTTAGAGGATTTTTCATCTGAGAAAATTTCCGAAGCAGTAAAAGGATGGATTACTTCCGAAAATATAGGTTTCGGAAAAGTAATGATGCCATTACGACTGGCCTTAGTTGGCGAAATGAAGGGACCAGAAGTTTTTGATATAATCTCAATTCTAGGAAAAGAAGCAAGTATTTCCCGAATTGAAAAGGCTATTGAATTTATTGCTTAAAGATGTGCCCCCAATCCCTAAAGGGGAGAATTGAGATTCGTCTCCTTGTTTATACGATAAACATATTTGGCTCCCTTTTAGGGCGGGAGGTACATGCCACTTTAGTACGGGAGGTCAGTTTGAGACAAGCCAAAAGGAAATAATTGAAATTTCCTCTTTCCTCAATCAGCTTGAAAAATTCAGAATAACAATACTAAATTAGAGTCTTTCCTAAAAATAAATAACCGCTCCCAAGAAGATGGTGGAGCTATTTCCTTTAAAATTCGTGTTTTCAAGGTTTTGGTCATTCAATTTTCCCAACGCATTGGTTAGTCCGTATTGGTATTGTGCATTAAAACGAAAATGTTCAAATCCAGCGGTAAGTCCACCAGCAAGACGAAAGTCGAATTTTGAAATATCCTGAATGTCCTTGGCTGTGGTGGTGTTATAGCCAGACAAAAGGTAATCTTCCATCTCCTTATCATCCAGGTTCATTTTACCATTGATCCCGAAAACTGGACCAAATTCAACACTTAAATGGCTCACAATAATGTTATAACTTCCAAAGAAATTAATGTTTACTCCCTGCACAGTATATCCAATATCCTCTGCTTTGGAGAACTGTGATTCTCTTCCCTCCACTTTTAGCTTTGAATTTTGAAAAGAAAGCCCATAAACCAAATCGAAATCATTGAAAAAAGCACCTCGAGTGGTGAACCCTCCTGCAAAACCAGAACCGGGTTTGGTTACCAAATCGCCCGTTTGAATATCATAGGTAGTCATTCCACCTGTGATTCCGAGATAATTTTGGCCACCGAAATTTTGCTGTGCTGAAATTTGATAAGAAATAAGAACGAATAGGCTAAGAAATAAGGATTGCTTAAATTTCATCATTGGGGGAGGATCAAAAGTTAATTTTCGCAAAAGTATATTTAAATTTGTACCTTCAAACAATTTTAATTCTTAAAAAAATCTTAACATATGAGTGGTTTTGTAATTTTAGTTCCTCTTTTTATAATCGGGATCTTTATAATACTTTCGGGTATTTTTACCGTAAAACAGCAGACTGCTGCAATTGTCGAACGGTTTGGAAAATTTTTAAGCATCCGTCATTCAGGACTGCAAATTAAGATTCCCATCTTCGACAGAATTGCTGGTCGAATCAATCTTAAAATCCAACAATTGGATGTAATCGTCGAAACCAAAACGAAGGATGACGTATTTGTTCGGCTAAAAATCTCGGTACAATTTCAGGTCTTGAAAACAAAGGTTTACGATGCCTTTTATAAACTGGAAAGCCCGCATGACCAAATTACCTCGTATGTATTTGACGTGGTACGCGCCGAAGTACCAAAAATGAAATTGGATGATGTTTTCGAACGGAAAGATGATATTGCAATCGCCGTAAAGTCGGAGCTCAACGAAGCGATGAGCGAATATGGGTATGATATTATCAAAACCCTAGTAACTGATATAGACCCAGATGTGCAGGTAAAAGCTGCGATGAACCGTATTAACGCCGCTGAGCGCGAAAAAGTAGCTGCCGAATATGAAGCCGAGGCAGAACGGATTAAAATTGTAGCAAAAGCACGTGCCGAAGCCGAAAGCAAACGTTTACAAGGACAAGGAATTGCGGACCAACGTCGGGAAATTGCCCGCGGGCTTGAAGAAAGCGTTGATGTGCTGAACAATGTAGGGATAAACTCACAAGAAGCTTCGGCCTTGATTGTTGTAACACAACATTATGACACCCTGCAATCCATCGGCGAAGCCACCAACACTAACCTTATCCTACTTCCAAACTCGCCACAAGCAGGCAGCAATATGCTAAACGATATGATCGCTTCCTTCGTGGCGAGCAACCAAATTGGCGAGCAAATGAAGCAGCAAAATGCCGAAAAAGGAATAGGAACAAAAAAGCGCCCCAAGCGTGAAGCCCCACCAAGAGCCGAAGAAGGCGAGGATCTAAACTATTAGAACCTCAGAACGCAACTAAAACAACCGTCTCAAATATTTATTTGAGACGGCTTTTTTATGGAAATGTTTTTAGAGCAGTAGGCTCTTTTATTGAGATTGAAAAACGAGTTAAAAAAGGTTACTCCAAAATAAATTCGGCCTTCCTCCATTAAAAATTTACTTCCATTGAATATATTTTCGGATGTTAGATGCCATTTACCATTTAAAAGGTATCTCACTCTAAAACTTCATTCGGTAAAATTAATACAGAAACTCGATACTTTAAAGCGGAAATATTGTAACTTCATTCGCTGCATTAATAATCATTAAAATTGAATAGATATGGAGGAGAAAAAATCAAAGCTCACAAGACAAACTGGAGCACCAGTTGGAGATAATCAAAACGTACAAACAGCAGGTCCACGTGGACCAATGTTGATGCAGGATGCCTGGTTTCTTGAAAAAATGGCAAACTTTGATCGGGAAGTAATTCCAGAAAGAAGAATGCACGCAAAAGGTTCGGGCGCTTTTGGAACATTTACGGTTACCCACGATATTTCAAAATATACCAAAGCCAAAATTTTTAGTGAAATAGGCAAAAAAACAGAAATGTTTAGCCGCTTTTCTACCGTTGCTGGAGAAAGAGGCGCTGCCGATGCCGAAAGAGATATTAGAGGTTTTGCGCTGAAGTTTTATACCGAAGAAGGCATTTGGGATCTGGTTGGAAATAATACCCCGGTATTTTTCTTTCGCGACCCGATGAAGTTTCCAGATTTAAACCGCGCTGTAAAACGCGATCCAAAAACCAATTTAAGAAGCGCCAACAATAACTGGGATTTCTGGACCTTGCTACCTGAATCCTTACATCAGGTTACCATCGTAATGAGTGATCGCGGTATTCCAAAAGGCTACAGACATATGCACGGATTTGGAAGTCATACCTATAGCTTAATCAATAAAAACAATGAAAGAAATTGGGTAAAATTCCATTTTGTAACCCAGCAAGGCATCGAAAATCTCTCTGATAAAGAAGCGGTAGAATTAGTCGGAATCGATCGAGAATCTTCCCAAAGGGATCTTTTTGACGCCATCGAGAAAAAAGATTTCCCAAAATGGAAAATGTTTATTCAGGTAATGACGGAAGCGCAAGCAAAAACATACCGCTTCCACCCTTTCGATTTGACTAAAGTGTGGTCTAAAAAAGATTTTCCACTTATTCCTGTTGGTGAATTTGAATTGAATAGAAATCCCGAAAACTATTTCCAAGATGTAGAGCAAGCCGCCTTTAACCCGACGAATATTGTTCCCGGAATTGGGTTTTCACCAGATAAAATGCTTCAAGGAAGATTGTTTTCGTATGGAGATGCACAACGTTATAGATTGGGGGTAAATCACTATCAAATTCCTGTAAACAAACCAACCTGTCCGTATCATTCTAATCATAGAGATGGAATAATGCGTGTAGATGGCAACCACGGTGGCACTTTACACTACGAACCTAACAGCTATGGCGAATGGCAAGAACAGCCCGAAGCAAAAGAGCCACCATTAGAATTAGATGGAAGCGCTTATGCACATAATTTTAGGGATGATGACGAAGATTACTTTACGCAACCTGGCGATTTATTTCGCATTATAAAAGCCGATGGCAAAGCAGATTTATTGTTTAAAAACACCGCTGCACAAGTGGGAGGCGCAGAAAAGTTTATTCAGATTCGCCATATCAGAAACTGTTATAAAGCAGATCCAGAATATGGAGAAGGAGTAGCAAAAGCATTAGGTTTAACAATGGATGAAGTAAATAGCTTTGATTTAGCACCTTATAACAAGTGGGCGCCAAGACCAGCTAACCGGTAGGATTAAACAATAAGGTAATTGAGGTTTAATGAGAGCTTTCTCCTATATAAGAAAAATGTTAATTCGCCTATAAGGATTTGTGGGCTTGGTTTGAAAAGCTTAAAATGCTTGAATAAAATCATTTAACAAAATTCAAATTTATGAAACTCGCAGAAGGACTATTGCTAAGAGCAGATCTTTTGAAGAAAATAGAACACCTTCAAAATAGAATCAGACCTGTGTTGATCGTATCTGATGATAAAACGCCCCAGGAGGACCCCGATGAACTGATCGCACAACTGCGCAAAGCAATTCACGACCTGGAAACCATCATCATTAGAATCAACAAAACCAATAATGAAACAGTTATTGAAGGCGCAGGAACCTTAATGGAAGCTCTGGCAAAACGAGATTCCTTAAAAATGCTGTCCGAAAAATTGAGAACCATTAGGTATGCGGCGGTAATAAACAATAGTGGTGAGGCTAATTTAAAAACCACGATTAATATTAAAAAGTTGCAAGCAGAAATGGATCAAGCAGGAAGAGCGTTTCGGGAAATCGATAGCAAGATTCAGGAAATTAATTGGCTCACAGAGCTAAAAGATTAAGCCGAAAGGCTGGAATGGTCGGGGCGAGTGCCAGCCCCTTTTTTGTTGGTGGTTTTCGGGGTAAATTGAAAACTTCACCAAATCAGGCTGCTTGGGTTGCGGCAAAAGTGTATTGTTTAGGACCCATTACTGCTTACTTATTACAATAGTACAGTTTAAAATTTACTACCAGGTACTGACCGATCATTCCTTTTTTAATCAAAAGAAACAAAATTCAAAAATCTCGTTCTAGAAACCGCTTTTTTTAACGCGTTGGTTTTATGATCTACAAGAATAGCTAAAAGCGTATGCCATTATTACAAGATATTCTTATACTTCTCGTTTTTTCAGTCGTTATCGTTTTTGTATTACAACGGCTTAAACTTCCTTCTATAATCGGTTTCCTGTTAACGGGGGTCGTTATTGGCCCTTATGGGTTAAGTCTTATTAAAGCGGTAGAGCAAGTAGAAATTCTTTCGGAGGTTGGGGTAATCTTATTGCTCTTCGTCATTGGTATGGAACTTTCCATTAAACAATTGGTCTCCATCAAAAAGACTGTATTTATCGGTGGCTTTTTACAAATAGGGCTTACCGTAGGTGTTGCGGCCCTTGTATACAATCTTTTAGGAAATTCTTGGAACGAGTCTGTATTTGTCGGCTTTTTATTTTCACTATCAAGTACTGCAATCGTTTTAAAAACATTACAGGATCGTCAAGAAATTTCGGCTCCGCACGCAAGAAACGCTTTGGCAATTCTAATTTTTCAAGACATCATAGTAGTCCCTATGATGCTAGTTACTCCAATGATAGCTGGAGAATCTAGTAATGTAACGATGGATATATTAATGTTATTAGTTAAATCGGCCATTGTCGTGATTCTCACTTATGTAAGCGCAAGGTATATTGTTCCTAGGTTGATGCATGCTGTGGCAAAAACCAACAGTAAAGAACTTTTTCTCTTGGTCACGATTACTCTTTGCTTTGCTATTGCCTTTTTAACGGCAGAAATAGGATTATCGCTAGCGTTAGGCGCTTTTATTGCAGGTCTTATTATTTCAGAATCGGAATATAGCCATCAGGCCACCAGTATAATCCTTCCTTTTCGAGAGTTATTTACCAGTTTCTTTTTCGTATCCGTTGGGATGTTGCTCGATTTAAGTTTTTTTCTAAGCAATATTCCTATCATCCTGCTTTTGGTATTTATTGTACTTATATTAAAATCATCTGTGGCGGCCATTGCCGTTGCTATTCTTAAATATCCTACCAAAACAGCAATTTTAACGGGCTTGGCACTTTTTCAAGTTGGGGAATTTGCTTTTATTCTTTCTAAAATAGGTATTCAGTACAATCTTTTAACCCCACAAACCAATCAATACTTTTTGTCCGTTTCAATTGTTTCTATGATGGTAACTCCATTTGTCATTATTTTTTCGGAGCCTATTGCTGATAAAGTTTTGGGTGTTAAAAGAAAGTTAGGGTTGAAAAGGGAACTGGACTCAAGCGAAATGAAAGAAATTGTTGAACCAGATTTAGAAAATCACTTGGTAATCATTGGGTATGGAATAAACGGAAGTAATCTCGCCAAGGCAGCTACCGCCAGTAATATTCCTTTTATAGTAATAGAGACGAATGCTGAAATTGTTAAACGGGAAAAAGCTAAAGGTTTACCTATCATTTTTGGCGATGCAACAAATGACCATATTCTTGAAACTGTCAACCTTTCTAGAGCCAGAGCGGCTGTAATTGCCATTTCCGGAAATACTGATACTCAAAACATCATTAAAAATATACGTTCAATTTCTGATTCATTATATTTAGTCGTAAGAACGAGATATGTAAAAGAGACTTCTGAATTATTGGCCTTAGGTGCAGATGAGGTAATTCCTGAGGAATTTGAAACATCCATACAAATATTTGAACATATACTTCACAATTTTCTTGTACCTGAAGGTGATATCGTCCAGCTTATCCAAAAAGTTAGGGCAGACAATTATCAAATGTTCAAGGGAGAATTAAAGGGGCCGAAAACCTATAGAACCAGTGAGTTGGCAGATTTCAACATTAAAAGCCTACGTATGAGGTCAGATAGTAATAAGTTTCTCGGTAAACCTTTAAGGGAGTTGAACCTAAGAGCAATTTATGGCATAAATATTTTGGCGATTAAAAGGAAGGATAAATTACTGGAAAGTTTACAGCCAGACGAAATAATAAAACAAGGAGACATCATTTATATTCAAGGAGCCCAGAGTAAAGTAGAAGAATTTTATAAGCTTATAAATTAAAAACAACGATAAAGGAATGGGTATCCGTAAGTGTGGCTATAACCAGAATAGCCACTATGGTCCATACAAACTGAACAACGCATTAAAAACTAAAAAATGAACAAACGGTTTATAGTACTCATAGATTTTTCGGAGTATTCCAGCAATCTGATAAAGTATGCTTGTGATTGGAGCCAAGAAGCAAATGCAAAAATTCTTTTGCTTCATCAAACCCATCCGTTTTTACCGGCATTTGCTGAAAATGAAGCTAGAGAACATATTGTTCAGCAAGCTAATGACAAAGCACGCGAAAAATTGAAAACGCTTGCAGAGGCTCTTATTCCAGATACTATTGAAGTTGCTTATTATGTTTCTGAAATTGATTATCATCTTACATTACCCGAACTGTTGGCAGAACCTTTTGAAAATTTAATATTCATCGGTCTAAAAGGTACGGGAATTTTAAAAAAATTATTTCTTGGGAGCGTCGCGCTACGGATTATAGGAAATACAGAAAATACGGTTGTTGCAATGCCCAAAGGAATCGATTCTTTTTCGCACGAAAAAATATTTGTGGCAGTAGGCGAAAAAAAACCCTTGAATATTGAGCAGCTGAACAATTTTCTTAAGTTCATGAACCACGAGAACACAAGTATAACATTTTTTCATTTAACGAAACCAAATGAAGACACCACTCTGATAAAAAAACAGTTACAGAGCCTATCAGAAACTTATGCTGATAGGTTTATAACAAACTTCGCAATTTACGAAGCCAATAATCGAATAGATGGCATAAAAGGAGTAATTAACAACAAAATTGATGAAATACTGATTGTTCAAAAAGGCTCACGTATTTTAACCGACCAACTTTTTAGTCGATTTTTAATTAACGAATTGGTTTACGAAGGTCAAACACCATTAATTGTTTTACCATAAATATTAAATGGTTGTAATTAAACAAAGCCTTTAATCGTGTCCATTGCGATCCTCGGGCCGGCAATTATAGGGGCATAACCACTTGGTTGTGTCGATAAAATATTAAGCTTTATTATAAGGAGTTATTATTGATTGGCATTGTTTCAAATAGAAGTCCTTCCAATTTGACTAAAAAGCCATTCAACTAATTTTATAAAAACATTGTATTATTGTTTGTATATGCTCTATTTTGTATATCACGATGCGTTAGGCACTCAACCTAAAACCTG
>JBLWTS010000106.1:0-9683 GCA_048270045.1 Aequorivita sp. | reverse complement strand
AAACTGATGTGAAGAAACCCCAAAATCACCTAAAATCCCATCCACGGTCTTATAACCATGAAAGCGCAGAAACCGCTTCATCAGCCGGAAGTTTTGATGGATAAGCAAAAACCGAGAGTCCTCAATAACGTTATCCAAAGCGTCCTTATCTTGATCAAAGGCAAGAAGTTTTCCGTCCGGCCCTAATCGTTTCAATATCTCCCTAGAATGCCCTCCTCCACCAAAAGTGACGTCTACATAAACACCATCCAGCCTAATATTTAAACCATCCACTGCTTCTTTAAGCAAAACTGGATTATGATATTCCATCACCGTCAATGTTTTTGTTCCCCATTACTTCCTCAGCCAAATCAGCAAAGTCCTCAGCAGCATCATCAATGGCTTGCTCGTATTTATCTTTATCCCAGATTTCAACAATATTTATCGCAGAAGAAATCACCAACTCCTTATTAATTCCAGCAAACGACAGCAAATCCTTAGGAATCAACAACCGACCTGAAGCATCTAATTCCACAGTTTTTACACCCGCAGTAAATCTTCTGATAAAATCGTTGTTTTTTCTACTGAAGCGATTGAGCTCACCCATCTTTAACATCAAGGCATTCCACTCTTTCATAGGATACATTTCCAAACAAGGTTGGAACACGGCTCGCTTGACAACAAAGCCATCAGCCATCATTGGACTCAGCTGCTTTTTCAAGGGCGCAGGTACCATAACGCGGCCTTTTACATCCGCTTTACATTCGTATGTACCTATAAGATTGAGCATTGTGAGAATCTGCTTTTTGCAATTTATAGTTCCAAATATATATAACTTTTCCCACTTTTTACCACATTATACCACTTTGTTAATAAGTTTTCCCACTTTTATCCCTCGGCATTTGTTTCGAGTAGAAAACAAAGGCAAACTTTAAATAGACTGCATGAAATAAATTTGTTTACTTTTGTTTTTCTTAATTGCACCAACCAAGAATGTCGCAGAACTTAAAGAAAGAGGGTAAATTTTCATATTTAGAAATAGGCGAAGGCACTCCAATTATCGTTTTACACGGACTGATGGGCGGACTGAGCAATTTTGGTGGAGTTGCAGATTTTTTTCCTGAAAAGGGGTATAAAATTCTCATTCCCGAGCTTCCCATTTACAAAATGTCTATCCTGAAAACCAATGTGAAGAATTTTGCGAAATACGTTTCCCAGTTTATTGATCATTTAGGATATGATGAAGTTATTCTTTTAGGAAATTCATTGGGAGGACATATTGCATTGTTATGCACCAAATTATATCCCGAGAAAATAAAGGCAATGGTTATTACCGGCAGTTCTGGACTTTATGAAAGTGCAATGGGAGAAAGTTATCCGAAACGCGGCAATTATGAATATATAAAACAAAAGGCAGAAAATGTCTTTTACGATCCAGCTGTGGCTACCAAAGAAATTGTGGACGAGGTTTACCAAACGGTAAACGACCGAAATAAACTGATAAGAACTCTTGCTATTGCCAAAAGTGCGATTCGTCACAATATGGCAAAAGACTTACCAAAGATGCATACACCAACGTGTATAATTTGGGGAAAAAATGATCACGTTACACCTCCTGAAGTCGCATTAGAGTTTGACGAACTTCTACCCGATTCGGAACTTTTTTGGATTGACAAATGTGGCCATGCAGCTATGATGGAGCATCCAAATCAATTTAATGAGATTCTTTACGCTTGGTTGACTAAAAGAGGTTTTTAAAAAAGATTCGAGTTTTTGGTTTCTTGCTTATTGTTTCTAAAAATCCATGCTTTCACTCATAACTCGTAACTCATAACTTAAAAAGATGCAGATAAAGTCGGCTGAATTTATGATGAGCAACAGTGAGGTTGCAAAATGCCCGAAAGATCGGTTGCCTGAATATGCCTTTATTGGTCGGAGCAACGTGGGCAAATCCTCACTCATCAACATGCTGATGTTGCGTAAAAATCTTGCTAAGACCTCAGGAAGACCTGGAAAAACACAACTTATAAATCATTTTCTCATCAACAAAAACTGGTATTTGGTAGATTTACCAGGATATGGTTATGCTCGGGTATCTAAATCGAGTAAAAAGGTTTTTCAAAAATTTATCACTGATTACTTCGAAAAAAGAGAGCAAATGATACTTGCATTTGTCCTTGTCGATTGTCGCCATGAACCCCAGCCTATCGATATGGAATTTATGGAATGGCTTGGCGAAAATCAGATTCCCTTTAGCATCATCTTTACCAAAGCCGATAAATTAAAGCCATTAGCTTTAGAACGGAAAATACAATCCTATTCGGAAAAAATGCTGGAAACTTGGGAAGAAATGCCGAAGTTCTTCATAACATCCGCCAGTACTTCTATTGGTCGCGACGAAGTTTTGAATTATATAGAATCTTTGAACTCCAACATCGTAGAATTTTAAAATCGGTAAAGGTCAATTCTTAACCTCTTTTTAGCTCCAATTTCTCTGCGAAATAGTCACAAAAATCACGCATGGTGTCGCTCATTTTATCATCATTTGTAGCACGTTGAAAGGTATCTGCCATCGCGCTTAAAGTTTGGTGAAAAAATATTTTCATTTCGTCTAAGGGCATATCTTTTGTCCAAAGGTCTATTCGTAATGATTCCTTTTTACTATGGTCCCAAACAGAAAGCATTACAGCTTTTGTGGGCTCGTTGGTAACACCTCCATCTTCGGCGGTCCAATGAATTGAATTTGGTATTTTATTTTCATCAAGTGCTACGTTGAGTCTTATTTCAGAATTATGTTTTGTTGCCATTATTTTTTTGGTTTGTATTTTGAATTTTTAAATATCTCGTCGGCGTCAGTTATCATTAACCTTTCAATTTCAACAGAGTTGTTTTCCATATAGGCCCTTACGATTTTCCAGCCGAGATAGCGACCCAGCATTCCAGGAGATTCATTGTCGATTTCAAGGTAAAATTTTGAAAAAGGTGCCGGACTAATAAAACGTGCTCCCAACTTGGGATCGGTGCTGTACAGCAATTCATTTTCTATGAAAAAACGCCACATGTAGAGTTCGTTTTCTTCCGCCCAAGTGAATTCTTTGTCGGTATACCCAATTTTTTCAGCATCTGAGGTGTTGGGCATCCATAAATCCAGTAAATAGAGCTGTTTTCCGTAATAAATAATTTGGCTCAGAAAATCTCTATTTCGTGGGGGTTTTATATTTTGATAGGCGTAAACCTCAGCTACATTTGTTCCCAAATGTGATAGTTTCATCTCTTTAGAAATGTACATATCAATTCCTTCATAAAATGGATGTTCACTCCCTAAATAAGTATCTAAAGCAACTATCAGCATGCTATCGGCAAGAATTACTTTGTTTCTATAATCCACGTCGGAGGTGGTAGTTACAACCTTGGGAGTTTGAAATTTGGGAAAGTAGTATTTGATATGCTGAAAAAGCGGAACCAGAATATCTTCCAACTTATCGTTATCAGGAAATATTTTCAATACCTCTTCTTCCAATTGGATTTGAAGTGTATCTGTCAATTTTTCAACCCAAACACTGTCATTGTATTGGGCGGGGAAAAAAAGAGGATATTCTGCTTTTAATTCTGGAAGGTTTTCGGGAGTTGCCGCAGCAAAATCCTTATCGAAACGGATTATTTCAACATTCATTGGGATCTTTTCAATTTCCTTTTCTAAATCGCTTCTTCCACTGCAAGAGAATAGAGAAGCGACGAGAATCAAAAGAATGAAAAGTCCAAAAAAAGTTATTTGATCCTTTTTAAAAAGAAGAAAAACAGAATTAAAAATTTTCATGCGTTTGTCCATTTGAATGAGGAGCCTTATTCCAACGAAAATCTCGTTGCTGTGTTGCGCCGTCCTCTTTTTTAATTTTATCTTTAAACTTTATTGCCGTGCAAAGGTACTTTTTAGTTTTGATATCAGAAATGAGTTGAACAGCTAAAACCAACCTTCGGATTCAAAACGGAATAAATGATTGGAAATGGTTATTATGTTATTTGATCGGTAGTCAGTAAATTAGTAACTCAATAACTCAGAAAAAAAATATGCAGACTGAAAAAGTAATTGATTTCATCGTAAACTGGTTAGTAACCTATGCCAAAAACGCTAACGTAAAGGGTTTTGTGGTGGGAATTAGTGGCGGAATAGACTCTGCCGTAGTTTCTGCTCTTTCAGCTAAAACAGGATTATCGACCCTATGCGTGGAAATGCCAATTCATCAAGCAGAAAGTCAGGTAACCCGAGGAAGGGAACATATTAACTTCTTAATGAATAAATATGCTCATGTTAAAAAAACCGAGATAGATTTAACCTCTGTTTTTGACGAGTTCCAAGCGCAAGTTCCAAAAACAGCTAAAGAAGACTTACTTAATCTTTCGCTTGCAAATTCTCGGGCGCGGCTTCGTATGACTGCACTTTATTTCCTCGCGGGAACAAATCATTATTTAGTTGTCGGCACTGGAAATAAAGTGGAAGATTTTGGAGTTGGATTTTTTACAAAATACGGTGATGGTGGCGTGGATATAAGCCCGATCGCGGATTTGATGAAAAGTGAGGTGTATGAATTGGGAAGGTCTTTAAATATTCCAAAATCCATTTTAGAAGCTCAGCCTACTGATGGACTTTTTGGCGATAGTCGTTCTGATGAAGATCAACTCGGAGCGAGTTATGACGAACTAGAATGGGCTATGAATATGACAGGGAAAAGTAGCTCCAGTTCAGATTTTTCGGGACGGGAAAAAGAAGTTTTCGAAATATATACTCGACTGAATAAGGCGAATCAACATAAAATAAAACCGATTCCTATTTGTGTAATCCCTGAGGATTTGAAGTGAGATCTTTTTTGAATTCAATGAAATAAAAGAATGCCCTAAATCCCCTAAAATGGACTTTGCCAAAGTAAAAAAAACAGATTGAATTTATTTAAAGTACACGATTCAGTTTGTCTGAAAGTAGTTTTTTAAGACCTATATAAGCTACAATTTCTTGCAGTCCAGCTTCTTTGTCTGAATCTTCATCATTTTGTAGGCTCTGGGAAAGTTCGTCGATCTTTTTGGCAACAAGGAATCGTCTTAGGCTGAGGATAGTCTCATTCACAACTTGAGCAATAGTCTTATCCTTTTCTTTTACATAAATTTCCTTTCGTTCCCAATTGTGAAGAGTGTATCGCTCATCCTCCATCAAAATGTTTGTGATTCCAGAAGCAATTTCAGGTTCTAACTGGTTAACAAATGATTCTGATTTGGCTTCAGGATTATCAACGAAACGATTGATAATTTCCGAATAAATATTTTTGAATTCGGGATTCGTAAATTCGATTTCATCGTCCTGAAGATCCAGATAAATCTTTTCAAAGACTCGGGAGTGAAAAACTTCGGGCGTAACATCCAATCCGCCTTTTTCATCACTATCGAGAACCATTTCTTCAAAATCTTCTTCCTTATCGCCGTATAAAACCAATAGCTCGATTAGTTTTTGTTCCAATTGAAATTGAACATCTACTTTTTGAGATTTATTCCTTTCCGAAGAAACCACTTCAAAAGGCTCAGGAGATTCCTGCTCTTTTTTTGATGCGTCTTTGCGTTCTTTCCGGAGTAATTGGGCAATGGAATTAAAAAGTACTTGTTCCGAAATGTCCATAATTTGCGAACATTCCTTTAAATAAACTTCTCGTTTTATAGCATCGGGGATCTTGGCGATGCTGGCAACCATATCGTGAATGGTCTCGGCTTTTTTTATGGGATCATTTTTTGCATCAGCAGCAAGCAAAGAGGCCTTGAACGTAATAAAATCCTTTGCATTTTCTTCTAAATAGAGCGTGAGTTCTTGCAAGGAATTCTTTCTGGAGAAACTGTCTGGATCTTCGCCTTCTGGAAACGTACAGATTTTTACGTTCATTCCCTGTTCGAGGATAAGGTCGATTCCACGGAGAGAAGCTCTGAGTCCAGCCGCGTCCCCATCAAAAAGTACGGTAATGTTTTTAGTGAGACGGTTTATAAGGCGAATTTGTTCAGGTGTAAGCGCGGTTCCAGAAGAAGAAACGACGTTGTGAATTCCAGTTTGATGAAACTGGATTACATCGGTGTAGCCTTCTACTAAATAGCAGTTGTCTTCTTTTGCGATGCTCTGTTTGGCATGGAAAATTCCGTAGAGGACTTTGCTCTTGTGGTATAAATCGCTTTCGGGAGAGTTTAGGTATTTGGCAGCTTTTTTATCTGACGTCAATATTCTTCCTCCAAAACCAAGGGTGCGACCGCTCATACTGCGGATGGGGAACATCACTCTTCCCTTAAAGCGGTCAAATTGCTTATCTTCTTTTACAATGGATAATCCCGTTTTTTCAAGGAATTCGAGTTTGTATCCTTTTTTGATTGCGTGACTGGTAAACGCATCCCACGAATCGGGGGAATAGCCTAGTTCGAATTTCTTTATGGTTTCATCTGTAAAACCTCGCTCCTTGAAATAAGACAGTCCGATTGCTTTACCTTCTTCGGTTTTTAACAGGGTACTGTGGAAATAATCTTTTGCGAATTCACTGACCAAGTACATGCTTTCCCGTTCATTGGCTTGGTCTTTTTCTTCGGTGGATTGTTCGGTTTCTTCTATCTCGATTCCGTATTTCTTGGCTAGATATCGAATGGCTTCGGGATAAGTGAAATGCTCGTGTTCCATTAAAAAGGAAACCACATTCCCTCCTTTTCCGCTACTGAAATCCTTCCAAATCTGCTTTACTGGAGAAACCATGAAACTCGGAGAACGTTCATCTGTAAAAGGACTAAGGCCTTTAAAGTTGCTTCCGGATTTTTTCAGCTGTACAAAATCGCCAATAACCTCCTCTACTCGGGCGGTTTCAAAAACGTTGTCTATGGTGGTTCTACTTATCAAGAGAAGTTGGGGCTTATTAGTAAAATTGAAAGATGTAAAAATAGGAATATAAAAAAGAAACCTACAAGGTTTTAGAAACCTTGCAGGTTGAAAACAACTTTTCGAGTTATGAGTTCAGAGTTATGAATTGTGGAGTTAAAAAAAACAATAGTCATTGTTCACTATTCAATACTCATTCAGAGTCATTTTTTGGCTAATCAAAATCGAAGCGAAGTCCTAGGGAGATGTTTTGTTGGTCCACTGGGTTGTCTTTGAAGATCGGGTTTAGGTCGTATTTGGCATAAAGCGCGGCGGAACCCCAGCCCACATAACCGCTTAAACCATAAACCATGTTGTTGGAATTGTAGTTGTTTTTAAGTTTCTGCTTTACGCTATTTCCCGCTTCCTCAAATTTTAGTTTTTGACGTACACTTAAATTAAGTCCTGCGTAGCCACCCAACCCAATGCGAATCTTGTTGTAGGTTTTGTATCGGAAATAATCTTCCTTCTCTATCTTTTCTGAAGGTCCAAATTCAAAGTGAAACGGCAATACAAGGTTATCCATCCTGAATTTTGATTTGTCGAGGTTTAGCGGATGAGTTTGGAGTTCGGTTTGATCTCCTGTGTCCACATAATAGCGATTGTCTGTAGGTTTTAGGCCATTAAATTGAAATGCCACGCCATACTTGAACCTAAGCCAATTGCTATTCTTAAAAACGCGGGTTTTCCAAGACCAACCGATTTCAAAAAAGCGGCTTCCACCAATCTCAAAATCGGAATCGTTGAAGGACTCCCCCTCGGTTATGACATTGTTTAGTCCAAAAGCGAGATTGACGCCAGATGTTGTACGACGGTCGTACTTCCTTTTTTTGTTTTTGGGGCCGATGTAAATGACATTCTCATTATCGTCGCCAGAGCCGATGGTAATCTTAAAACCAGCATTATCCTCTTCTATTTTTCCATTTCGTTCTGCCAAAGCAATTTGATTATCGACAATGGCTACTCGGTTTTCGATATTGAGCGCATGTTTTTCGGCGGCCTTTTGTTTTAGAGTTTCGGCGTCGGCTTCTGTGATGGCGTGGGCTTGCAAACGGGCGTTGATGTTTTCGACCTCGATTTTTAGGGCGTCCTTTTCTTCTTGAACTATTTTCTCCTTTTGATTTGATAATTGTTCAACGGAAGTTTTTGTGTCAGTTTCTTGGGCCTCCGCATAATAACTGGTGAGGAAGCACATTGTGAGCACCAAGCTTAAAGTAATTAGTGATTTCATAGGGGTTTATTTAAGATTAATGATGTGTTTTATGTTTGATATAATTAAAGTATTAGAATATAAAGAGCCTCTCACTCGTATTGCTACGGTGTATAAATAAAATTATTCTAGGATTATTGATTGTTACGTATTACGACCTTTTCACTCAGTTCAAGGTGACATATAGCTAGTCGTTTCTTTCCAAAACTGCAGTTCTAATTTTCTTAAATCCTTCGCCTAGAGCGTCGAAGACTTTGTCTCGGAAACTTTTTTCGAGCTCCCATTCTACGTCTTGGAGCAGTACGGTGGCGTCTACTTTTGGATGGCTCAGGATTCGTTGTGTTTGAATGTCGCGGCGAGCGTTATTTAGCAGTGCTTCTACCTCGATGGCCGTGACTTCGGTATTGTTTTCTTGCAATTTTTTCACAGAGGCTACTACTTCATCTACCTTGTTATTGAAAACCTTGTCTTGTTCTGAAATAGGGTTTTCAAGAGTTATTTCAGAATTTATTGAAATTTCTTCCTTGGATAAATCGGCTAGTGCCTCAGACTTCCTGATTTTCTTGTCAATTACCGATTCTTTTTGAGGAGGATTAGGTTTTAGGTTTTTCGTGGTTTCCTTCGGCTGTTTCTCCGATCCTGTTACTTCGGAAAGATTTTTCTCTTGCGAAGAATTGAGCGGTTCCGAAACGATTTGGGCTTCAACTTGAATAGCTTCTTTTTGCTGAACTTCTTCAATTACTATTTCATTTTTCACTTCAGCGGTATTGTTGTTTAAGAAAACTGAAACGGTAATAAGCAGTCCCGCAATACTGGCCGCCATATAGTACCGGCCCGTATTTTTCTTTTTAGGTTGCTTTTTATTCAACTGGGATTCCAGTTTTTTCCATGCGTCTGGAGAAGGTTTTAGCTCCCTATTCTCCAATTTCTCACGAATGTTATTTTCTAGATTAAGGGGTTCCATAACTTAAATTATTTTGTTGTTTGACCATATTTTGTAGCATTTTTCGGGCTTTGAAAAGCTGTGTTTTTGAGGTGCTTTCACTTATTTGCAATAACTCCGAGATCTCGCTGTGTTTATAACCTTCAACCGCATAGAGCACAAAAACTGTTTTGTAACCGTTGGGTAGGCTGTCTATCATTTTTTGAATTTCATCTGTTTCCAGTTCTGTTTCAATGTATGTGGAATATTCCGTGGTGTTTTCAATGGCAGTATCTGAAACGAAATTCAGGTTTTTGTCCTTCCTAAGTTGAGAAATGCTTTCATTGACCATAATTCGTCGGATCCAACCTTCAAAACTACCTTCGTTCTTAAAATCCGTCAAGTGGGTAAACATTTTCAAGAAACCGGCTAGCATAACTTCCTCGGCTAAATCATTGTTCTTTAAATACTGTCTGCAAACTCCGAGCATTTTCGGGGAAAACATCGTGAACAATTGATGCTGTGCGCGCCGGTCGCCTTTTGAGGCTTTGTCAATTAATTTTGAATAGTTTTTATGTAAGCTGATAATTTTCAAAACGCGCTTCGCTGTTTGGGGTCTCTATTTTAATAGACGCTTGATTTTTGGA